>JAIXNA010000173.1 GCA_020328135.1 Candidatus Endomicrobiellum dinenymphae | reverse complement strand
TTTTTTTAAGTTGATGTTGCAAAAAAATGAAAATAAAGCGATTTGCATTGCCGTGATTTTATCAGGCGGGATTGGCGATGTTCTGAGGCAAAAAGATGCTGTGTTAAGCCTTATTGCTTTACTGCCTGGCGCGATAGTCGATGTTTACAATAAAACGTACAAACCCTTTTTTTCTGATATAAAAAAGGCGAGGTTTTTTTTTGATAGAGATATTATAGGTTGTAGGTTTGTTGCTGATAAGTACGATATTGTTGTGGATTACTTTACCTCGGACAATGTAACATCCGGTATAGCAGATTTGAAAATAAACAATTTAAAAAATGATGCCTTGAAAAAGTTTGCTAATGATTTTGAAGAAATAAAAAAAGGCTATCCTTATTGTTTTAACGTTAAAAATCAATATTCATTTCAGCAAAAAGCTATTAAGAATAATTTGAAATTTAATGATGTAGCTAAGCTTACGGCAGGGATTAAAGATTTTAAAAAAATCAGTTTAGCATTAAATTATAAAGAGCAAGATATTACGAAATTTGGACTAAATACACAATATAAGTATATAACTTTTCAGCATGGTTGGGGAGATAAGGGATATGTTCCAGGAAAAGCATGTTGGAATTCAAAAATTTGGGCGACAAAAAACTGGAAAAAGTTATTTGAAAATATAAAAAAAGAATTAAAGGATTATAAGATAGCGCAAGTTGGTATAAATAGCGATTATGTCGATTTGGTTGATGTAAATTTAATTGGAAAAACTTCTTATGATGATCTTTGCTCAATTATAAAATATTCGTCGCTTCATATTGATACCGATGGCGGTTGTATGCATATTGCAGAGGCTTTAAATGTGAAATCTGTAATTCTTTTTGGCCCATCCGATGCAAGATACGTAGGTTACGATAATAATATAAATGTTGTTTCGGGACAGTGTCGTAATTGCTATACGCTAAGAGACTGGGACGAACATTGCTACAGAGAGCTTGAAAATAAACAACCTATATGTATGGAATCTATTTCGCCTGATTTTGTGGCAAAAACAATCTTAAAATATATGGGGGAACAGAAATGAAAATTCTTGTTACAGGCGGCGCAGGTTTCGTAGGGTCAAATATTACGGATGCGTTGTTAAAAAAAAGACATGTTGTTGTTGTTTTGGATAATTTGTCGTATGGTAAAAAAGAAAATGTAAATAAACAAGCTAAGTTTTATAAAACAGATATTTTTGATAAAAAAGCAGTCGGGGATATTTTTAAAAAAGAAAAACCTCAAATTGTTATACATAAAGCCGCGCAGATAGATGTTCGCAAGTCCGTTGCGGATCCTTTCTTTGATGCGGAAGTTAATATCTTGGGATCAATCAATGTGTTAAACGCTTGTGTTAAAAACAAAGTTAAAAAAATTATTTTTGCTTCTTCAGGCGGCACTATTTACGGAGAGAGCGGCGTAAGCGCGCCAGATGAAGAGACTAAAACAAATCCTTTGTCCCCATACGGTATTGCAAAAAATTCAGTTGAAAATTATATAAAGTTTTATTCTACAGTTTATGGTTTAGAATATACGATATTGCGATACGGCAATGTATATGGCCCGAGACAAGATCCGCGCGGAGAAGCGGGCGTTATTGCAATATTTGCCGCTAAAATGCTACGCAATGAAGATGTCAATGTTTTTGGCGATGGCAAACAAATGAGAGATTATGTTTATGTTATCGACGCGGTTGATGCAAATATAAGAGCTTTAAGTAAAGGTAAAAATCAAATTGTAAACATAGGCGCTTCAAAGGCGGTATCTGTAAATAAGCTTGTGAAAATTATGAGCGAGGCGGCGGGATATAAGAAGAAAGCTATACAGCGACCAAAAAGAGCAGGAGAGTTATTTAAGAGTTTTTTAAATATAAATAAAGCAAAAAAAGTATTGGGTTGGAAGCCTGAAGTTTCTATAGAAAAAGGTATAAAAAAAACCATTGAATACTTTAAAGCGAGCGGCATGTGAAAGCTTTTGTTTTGGCCGCCGGAGCGGGTACGAGACTTAGACCGTTGACGACAGATATTCCTAAACCAATGATTCCTATTTTGGGTAAGCCGGCTTTGTATTATACATTTTTAAATCTTTGGAAAAATGGTTTTAGCGGCGCTTGCGTAAATACTTATTATCGTTCGGATGTTATAACGAATTTTTTTCAAAATAGCGATCTCGATATTAAGTTGAAATTTTCGCATGAGAAAAAGATTTTGGGAACCGCTGG
>JAIXNA010000172.1 GCA_020328135.1 Candidatus Endomicrobiellum dinenymphae | reverse complement strand
AAAAAAAGAAGAAATAAATAAAACAATTGTAGAAAATGAGGAGAAAGTAAAAGCTTAAGAACATCATTTGCTGCAATATAAAGAATTGCTTGCGTCTAATGAATCTCGCATAGCCACTTCTTTATATTGCAGCAAATGATTTTCTAAAACTTTTACTTTCTCCTCATTTTCTACAATTGTTTTATTTATTTCTTCTTTTTTTATTTCAAAAGACTGCAAAGACTCGTCTGCGGCTGTAAGTTCAGCCTCTATAAGAACAATTTCTTGATTTGTAGGATCAACTTCGTTTTCAAGTCTTGCGATTATTCTCTGCAAGRAAGCAGTATCTGCGTCAAGATGTATTCTTGTTTCGGAAAGTTTGGATTTTAAGTTAAGCTGTTGCTCTTTTTCTGATTCCAACTGCGAAAGTTTGGAGCGAATTGCATTCTTTCTCGACTCAAATTCTACAAGCTTAGCTTTTATTGAATCGTACTGCTGTTCTTTTTCTTTATATTCATTTTCAAGTCTATTGACTGCATCAACTAAAGAGCTATCATCCGTATCTAAAGTTTTAAGTTGATATTCCATTTGAACAATTTTTTCACGACTTACAACAAGTTCTTGCCCTAGTCTTTCCTGTTCAGATTTTATTTCGGTTTCGCGCTGTATTGCATGTCGTATTATCTGATCAGCTACGCCTATCTGCATTTTTATTTCGCTTAAATCTCTGTTTGTGCTTACATGCCGCTCATTTTTTTCATCCAACGTAAGACGCATATCTTGCGTTTCGACATCAAGCTGAGCAATAAAAGTGTTTATAGATTCAAACTCTTTCGTCTTCGGATCAAGACCTGTTTTTATCCTTGCTATTTCGTTGTTTCCGTAAGATATATGCTTAACTAAAGACGCCACTTCATATTGAGCAATATCCTCTTGATATTTTTTATATTGTTTCGCTTTTTTTGCGGCTATATTTAAAGCGGTTATTTGTTGCTTATAAATTGCAAGCGCGTCAGACAAACGAGACATGCTTGAATCTATTTTTTCAAGTCTTCTTAATGTTTCTTCTCTTCTTACTTTATATTTAGAAACACCCGCAGCTTCTTCAAAGAGATATCTTCTGTCTTCCGGTTTTGCGGTGGTTAAAAAATCGACTTTTCCCTGTTCTATTATTGAATAACCGTCAAAGCCTATACCGGTATCCAAAAACATATCCCTTATATCTTTAAGCCTGCACTGCGTTTTATTTACAAAATATTCGCTTTCGCCGCTTCTGAACAATCTTCTTGTTACAGTCACTTCAGAATAATCTATGGGTAATATATTTTGAGAATTATCAAAAGTTAAGGAAACTTCCGACATTCCTATGGCAGTCCTTGTCTGAGTACCTCCAAATATTACTTCCTGCATGTTGGAACTTCTCATTGACCTTACTTTTTGTTCGCCAAGGCACCAACGAATAGAATCTGATATATTAGATTTACCACAGCCATTAGGACCTACAATTCCAGAAATTCCAAGCTCAAAATCCAATATTGTTCTATCGGCGAATGATTTAAAACCGCACACTTCTACTTTCTTTAAATACACTATTTATTTCCCTTACAAAAACTTAGTTTTTTCAATATCTTCAGGAGAAAGACCTTAGTAAGTTCTATAGTCTTTCTTGATAAGCGATAAACATCGATATCTTTTTCTTCTTTATTATATAAGCAAGCTTTAATCAGCGCAAAAGACGCGCAGGCGGCCGCTAAAACTAAAAACATCTTGCGTAAGACATCATATTAAAGAGTGTTCTTCTTTTAACATACCTTAATTTCCTTGGTTTTATCTCTAAAACAATATTGCCTTACGGGGCAATCAATCTTGTAACAACATTGTGCTCGCCCGGATTAAAATCAGTCCAATTAAACCGCCAATAGCCAGAATTGAATCTACAAGGAACCCATTCGTCATTATTAAACAAAACTTCTACGTATCCATCGTCAGGTGTTCCTATGCGTACTGCATAGCGACAATTATTAATTTTTTCGTATTCGCTTGGATAATCTGTAGCAATATAAGATTTGGGAGACAAAACTGACACTGTTTTTTTTAGCGCTCTCTTCCACTGTTGTCTTCGATGTTAGTTCTTTTTTGCAACAGATTATCCAAGCGAATACGAAAAAATTAATAATTGTCGCTATGCAGTACGCATCCATCGTCAGGTGTTCCTATGCGTACTGCATAGCGACAATTATTAATTTTTTCGTATTCGCTTGGATA
>JAIXNA010000055.1 GCA_020328135.1 Candidatus Endomicrobiellum dinenymphae | reverse complement strand
ATAGCGCGTTGTATCGTTGGGCGTCCGGTTGTTGGTTGGGGAGTCCAACGATGCAACGCGCGATTTTTGAGCTAACCCTACGGATAAATACTTTTTATGTAAATTTAAATAGCGCAATTGTATCAATATAAGGCTGGTTGGCTATGGAAGACTTGCTTAGTCATTTCATTCCTCGCAAAGACGCCGATGGCGCAATTTAAAGCGAGTTGGCTAATAATATAAAGAAGGATTCTATTATGAACAATATTGAGCAGATTATTAATGAAGCCGTTGAAAAGATAAAAAATGCAAATATTACWGCGCTTGAAAATCTGAAAGTTGATTACCTAGGAAAAAACTGTGTTTTAACGCAGATTTTAAAATCTTTATCGCAGTATTCTGTTGAAGATAAAAAGAAAATAGGAGCGCAGGCAAACGGGGCAAAAAGTATTATTGAAAGTGAAATTGAAAATAGAAAAATATTTCTTAAACGAGTTTTGCTTGACAAGAAAATGCAGGAAGAAAAGCTTGATTATTCGCAAAGTTTTTACTTCCCGTTTCCAAAAGGGTATTTTCATCCGGTGGTACAGACAATACAGGATATAATCGTTGTTTTTAAATCGCTTGGGTTTTTAGTTGCCGAAGGTCCAGAAATAGAAACTGATTGGTATAATTTTGGAGCTTTAAATATACCTGAAAATCATCCTGCAAGAGATGCGCAGGATACTTTTTATCTTGATGGTACGAAAAATTTGCTCAGAACGCACACCTCGCCCGGGCAGATTCATACCATGGAACAACATCAGCCTCCAGTAAAAGTTATTGTTCCGGGTAGGGTTTATAGAAACGAAGCTTCAGACGCTTCGCATTCTGCAACTTTTCATCAAGTAGAAGGGCTTGCTGTAGATGAAAATATAACGTTTGTAGATTTAAAAGCAGTTCTTACTGATTTTGCGCATAAGTTTTTTGGATTAGAATTAAACATACGTTTCAGACCGTCGCATTTTCAATTTACAGAACCGTCGGCAGAAGTTGACATGCAGTGTATGTTGTGCAGAGGTAAAGGTTGCAGAGTATGTAAAAATTTAGGTTGGATTGAAATATTAGGCTGCGGAATGGTGCATCCAAACGTTCTAAAGGCTGTTAAATACGATGCGGACAGATATACTGGTTATGCTTTCGGAATAGGCGTTGAAAGGATTGCGATGTTAAAATATGAAATAGACGATATACGTTTGTTTTATGAAAACGACTTGCGATTTTTAAAACAATTCTAAGCTGCAATACTATTTTTGAGGAATTAAAATGAGGATATCATATAATTGGTTGAAAGAGTTTGTTAATTTTGAGTTTAATCCGCAGGAACTTGCTTCTGCGCTTACTTCCTTAGGCATCGAAACTTCTGTTGCGTTAGGTGGATGTGGCTGGACCAATGTTTATACTGTAAAAGTTTTAGATGTTCAAAAACATCCTGATGCAAATAAACTTTATTTGTGCAAAGTAAGCGATGGAATGCAGGAATATTCCATAGTATGCGGAGCAAAAAATATTGCTGTTGGTCAGATAGTTTCTCTTGCAAAAATCGGAGCAGCGCTCCCCGGTAAACTTGAAATAAAAAAATCAAAAATAAGGGGCGCAGAGTCCGAAGGTATGATATGCTCTGAAAAAGAACTTGGTTTTAAGGCAGAATCTGATGGGGATATTTTGGTTCTTAACGAAAAGACAAAAATCGGCGCTCCTTTAGAAACAGTTTTAGATAATATCGATTCTATTCTTGAAGTAGAGATAGCAACAAACAGAGGCGATTGTTTAAGTCATTTGGGGGTAGCAAGAGAGATTGGCGCTAAACTGCGCAAAATAGTGTCAGTACCTACAATAAAGAGTTTTAATGTTGCGCAGTTAAACTGTGTTGAAGTAAAGTCTAATTTGTGTTTACGTTATATAGGCGCTATTATATCGGGAGTAAAAGTAGGACCGTCGCCGAAGTGGATGATTGACGCCTTAGAAAAAAGCGCAATAAGATCTATCAATAATATTGTTGATATAACTAACTACGTTATGGTAGAGCTTGGTCAGCCTCTGCATGCTTTTGATGTAGCAAAACTTAATTCAAAAAAAGTTATCGTAAGACAAGCGAACGATTCTGAAAAAATTACCGCTCTTGACGGTAAAGAATATGAACTTGATTCCGACATGCTTATAATAGCAGACAATCAAAAACCGGTTGCAATCGCCGGGGTAATGGGCGGGGAGTATTCCGGTATTGACGAGCAAACTGAAACCATATTTTTGGAAAGCGCAATTTTTGATGCAGCGTCGGTGAGAAAAACTTCTAAAAAATTAAATCTTTCAAGCGACTCTTCTTACAGGTTTGAAAGGGGTTTAGGATGGGATATAGCGGATTTTGCTTTGTGGAGAGCTGCAAATTTGATAACGGAGATTGCCGGTGGAAAAATGGAAGCAAGAGAAGATTTGCAGACCGTTAAATATGCAAGGACAAATATCGCTTTAAGAGTTGAAAGAGTGGCAAAAGTTTTAGGATATACGGTTGAGGATGATGAAATAGCTGAAATTTTAAGATTTCTCGGAATAGATTTGCAGCCTCGCGGCGAGATTCTTCTTTGTACGGTTCCGTCTTGGCGCAACGATATAAAAGAAGAAGTAGATCTAATTGAAGAAATAGTAAGAGTTAAAGGGTACGACGCTATACCTGTGTTAAAAAAACATACAGACTACAAATATACGTTAAATAACTCGTTCCTTTCAAAAGTTGTTGAAGATTTTAGAATTAAACTAAAAGGGCTTGGCTTTAGCGAAGCCTTAAATTACAGCTTTTTAGAAATTTCAGAACTGGAAAAGTTCGATTTAAAATATTATTACAAAATAGCAAACCCTATATCAAAAGAAAATGAAGTTTTAAGACCTTCTTTGTTGCCGGGATTGTATAAAAACTTAACGCTTAATATTGATCATGGCGCTGAAACTGTAACTCTGTTTGAGTATGGCAAAATTTTTAACGAAATGGGTGAAAGAAAAACTTTTGCAGGAATAATGTACGGTAAAGTATGGCAGGAGTGGTGGAAATGGTCGGAACAAAAAATTAGTCCGAAATATGATTTTTATTTTGGCGGCGGCATAATCAAAAGTGTTTTGCCGTCTAACGAATTTGTAATTTCTGAAAATTTAACCCCGTATAATTATTATCACCGCGGTAAAACTGCAGCCCTTATGTACAGAGGAAATGTTGTAGGACAGCTTGGCGTTTTAAAACCGTCAATTACAGAAGATATAAAAAATGACGTTGTTTATTTTGAAATTGATTTGGAACCTATTGAAAAAGACTGTGTTGAAAAAACCCTCCCTTATAAAACATTTTCAAAACGACCTGTAGTAAAAAGAGACATTTCAATAACTGCCGACAAAACTTTACAGTTTGCGAAAATAGAAAAAGTTATTAAAGATATTATGAAGACAGGTTTTATTTTGAGAGAGTATTCTTTATTTTCTGTATATGCCGACGAGGCCAAATTAGGCGCGGGAAAAATAAGCTATTCCTTTAGATTATCTTACAAAAGTGATAGTAAAACATTGACAGATGAAGAGGTTAATAACGACATGAATACTCTTTTGCAAAAACTCGATGCAGAGCTTGGCGTTAAACTAAGACAATAAAGACATTTGTAGTAATTCCTCTTTCTCTGAAAGTAGAATTGCTACAAGGGAAAAAGACAACGACAACGGAGAGACAGAAAAGTCGAAGAAAGGAAAAAATGAAAGAAAGGTTATTTGGCGAACATAATTTTAAAAAGATAGCGTCTAACGCTGATTTTAAGGAAGACAGCGTTAGAGAAGTTATAGTTTTGCCTATTTTAAAAGAACTTGGATATAACGATGGGAATATAATACGCAGCAAAACTTTACGGCATCCCTTCTTAAAGATAGGAAGTAAAAAAAGACCTGTAAATCTTGTTCCAGACTATGTACTAAAAGTAGGCGATAGCTTTGCTTGCGTGTTAGACGCAAAAGCTCCAAATCAAAAGATTATAGATAACGATAATGTAGAACAGTCGTATAGTTATGCAGCGCATCCAGAGATAAGAAGTTTGTATTTTGCATTGTGCAACGGTGTAGAATTTTCATTGTATAGGACTTCTGATAGTAGTAGTCCTATTTTATATTTTAATATGGAAGATATAAATAGAAACTGGGTCAAGTTGCAACTTTTATTATCTCCGGACAGTTTCCAAAGCGGGAAGAGATATTTTTATGAAGTAAGGGAAGACGCGTTGCRCAATGCTGCGAATTTTGGCAATGATAACGTTATATTTGATTATGCCAACAGACCTTTGCTTGAAGAGATACCTGCAAGGAAACAGGCCGCAAAGCGTCATTTTGGAGTACACGGATATTTTACGAAACAATCGTGGAATGTTGTAGCTGAATACATAAAGAATTTTAGCAGACCCGGGGATTTAGTGTTAGATCCTTTTGGCGGCAGCGGCGTTACTGCGATTGAAGCTATGATGAACGGCAGAAGAGCGATAAATATAGATTTAAACCCTATGGCTATATTTCTGGTAGGTTCGCTTATAGCGCCAGTGAAACAATCTGAGTTATCTCGAGCGTTTGAAGAAGTAAAAGACGAATATGTAAAGAAAGAACCTAAGACGGAAGAGGAAATTAAGAAAGCTATAAAGAAGTATCCTGGACTAAAGAAACTGGTATTGCCAAAAGGTTCGGATGTGAACACTGTTGATCAACTTTTTAGCGAGAAGCAGTTTGCCCAGCTTGCGCTATTAAAATTTATTATTTTGAAGCAGAAAGATGAAAATATAAGAAGATCGTTGATGTTGATGTTTTCTGGACTTGTTACAAAATCGAATTTAACATGTCATTCAAATGAAAATTTGGCTGAAAACAAAAAAGCGGAGGGTGGGTTTGATGCTGGCCCTTTTAAATATTACAGATATCGAATGGCGCCACATCCAAAAATAGTTAATGTTATTGAATATTTTGAATCTCGCTTTAAAAGAATATCTGCGGCTAAGAGAGAGATAGAATATTTTATAAATGATGAAACGATTTCAAACGTGCAAATAGTAAAAGGCACTGCTGTTGATTTATCTTTTTTACACAATGAAAGCATAGATTATATTTATACCGACCCGCCTTACGGCAAAAAGATACCTTACTTAGATTTATCCATAATGTGGAATGCGTGGCTGGATTTGGAAGTGACGGAAGAAGATTACAAGCAAGAGGCAATAGAAGGCGGAGAACATAAAAAAAGTAAAGAAGATTATAACAATCTTATGGCGAAAAGCATAAAAGAAATGTACCGTGTTTTAAAATTTGACAGATGGCTTTCTTTTGTATTTGCGCATAAGGACCCCGAGTTTTGGCATTTAATTGTTGATACCGCCGAGTCTTGCGGGTTTGAATATATCGGCGCGGTTCCGCAAAAAAACGGGCATAGTAGTTTTAAGAAAATACAAAATCCATTTACCGTGTTATCAGGGCAACTGATAATTAACTTTAGAAAAGTAAGAAATCCGAAAGTAATAATAAAGGCTAATTTGGGGATGGAAATATCGGATACGGTTATGCAAACGATGGAAGGAATAATAGCAAAAAATAACGGCGCTACTTTAGAACAAATAAACGACGAATTAATAATTAAAGGATTAGAATTAGGATTTTTAGATTTATTAAAAAAAGAGTATTCGGACATTACTCCATTGCTGCTTGAAAGTTTTGATTATAATAAAGACACCGAGATTTTCAACATAAAGAAGAATTCAAAGTTTCAAACGCATATAGACGTGAGGTTGAGAATAAGATACTATTTAATAAGCTATTTGAGAAGAATGGAGCGGGAAAATACTATCGTTACGTTTGACGAAATAGTTATGAAAATATTGCCTTTGTTAAAGAACGGAACTACTCCCGAACATCAGACTATATTAAATGTTTTAGAAGACATAGGACAACGCGTTGGCAACAACGGCTGGAGATTAAAACAATCAGGACAGTTGTCTTTGGACAAACTATTTTCAGCGTGATGGCAGATAGCGCTGAAACAATATTTAGGAAAGTAAAGTGATAATAAAGAAAGATAAGTCCATAATACAAAATTATTTTGAAGACAATTCCGGCGTTAGAGGTTCTAACGCCGATTTTGTTGCAGTAGCGGAAACAGAAGACGATATTCCATCGTTTCTTTCTGAAATGTCTAAGGCAAACACGCCCGTAACCATTGCAGGGGCGCTCACCGGTAATACTGCTTCAGGTCTTGCGTTTGGCGGGGCGGTATTGTCTTTAGAAAAACTTAATCAAATAGGTGAAATAGAAAAAATCAACGATAATAATGCTGTTATTACCGTTCAAGCGGGCGCTAAAACTAACGATATAAAATTAAAAGCTTGTAGCGCAGGTTGGATGTATCCGCCGGACCCTACTGAAAAAAACGCATCCATTGGCGGCAATATTTCAACCAATGCTTCAGGAGGCA
Source organism: Candidatus Endomicrobiellum dinenymphae (assembly GCA_020328135.1). Taxonomy (GTDB): domain Bacteria; phylum Elusimicrobiota; class Endomicrobiia; order Endomicrobiales; family Endomicrobiaceae; genus Endomicrobiellum; species Endomicrobiellum dinenymphae. Next base: position 252 of record JAIXNA010000055.1, on the reverse strand, counting down.
GAGGCTTTAAATTTGGCGCAACAAGAGATTATGTTAAGGCTTTAAAAGTTGTTTTTTCGGACGGTTCTATTAGTTTTGTTGAAAGGGGGAAATATTTTGCCGATGGAAACGGCGCAATAACTTTTAAAGCCTTAACATAATCTCTTGTTGCGCCAAATTTAAAGCCTATGCCTCCTGAAGCATTGGTTGAAATATTGCCGCCAATGGATGCGTTTTTTTCAGTAGGGTCCGGCGGATACATCCAACCTGCGC
>JAIXNA010000054.1 GCA_020328135.1 Candidatus Endomicrobiellum dinenymphae | reverse complement strand
TAATGAGTGCACAGGTAAGTAGTGAAGTTGTAAACTTCGACCACCTGGGATTTTGAAAGACGTAGTCTCGAAAAATCCCAGGTGGTCGAAGTTTACAACTTCACTACTTACCTGTGCACTCATTATCTCGCGCTCGCTGCCAGACTTGCACTCCTTGCTTCCTCTTTTCTCTATTCCCTCTTGTGAGACCGCTGTGCGACGAGTAAGGAGTGCAAGTCTGGCAGCGAGCGCGAGATAATGAGTGCACAGGTAAGTAGTGAAGTTGTAAACTTCGACCACCTGGGATTTTGAAAGACGTAGTCTCGAAAAAAGTGCTAGGGGTTAGAGAGATGTTAGTGCGAGATGTGGAGTGCAAGAGTGATAATTTAGACTGAAAATATAAAAGTATAAGTCAGTAATTGTATTGTGTGGGGAACAAAACAAAATGAAACGCGATTATTATGAAGTGCTTGGCGTTGCTAAAACTGCCGCGACTGATGAAATTAAGTCGGCTTACAGAAAGCTGGCTTTAAAATATCATCCTGACAAAAATCCGGGCAACAAAGAAGCGGAAGAAAAATTTAAAGAAATAAACGAAGCTTACGAAGTATTGTCTGACGTGCAGAAAAAGCAGCAATATGATACTTTTGGACATGATGCGGGCGGAGGGAATCCTTTTGGCGGGCAGGGTAGTTACACGCAATATAGCAGCGGCGATTTTTCGAATATGGGAGATATATTTGGAGATATATTTGGAGATGTTTTTGGCGGTAGTCAACGAGGTGGACGCAAAAGCGGCAGATCTTCGCAGAGGCGTGGCGAGGATTTGCGTTATGATATAGAGATTTCTTATCTTGACGCAATGAAAGGCTCTGAAATTTCTATCGATATACCCAAAAAAGAAACATGTTCTACTTGTAATGGCACAGGTAGTAAAGACGGTTCTGCACCGAAACAATGCTCACAGTGTAAAGGTAAAGGTCAGGTGAGATATTCCCAAGGGTTTTTCTCGGTTAGCCAGGAATGTCCGCAGTGTAAAGGCGCGGGAGTTGTTATAAGCAATCCGTGTTCTGAATGTAGGGGCGAGGGAACTGTAAAGAAGAGGAAAGCTATTAAAGTAAGAGTTCCTGCCGGAGTTGACGAGGGAACTTCTTTAAAAGTTACTGGTTCAGGCAATGCGGGAGCTAACGGAGCTTCATCAGGCGATTTGTATGTTGTAGTTCACATGAAACAGGCTATCGGGTTTAAAAGAAATGGCGATGATTTGCATACCGAAATCCCAATCTCTTTTTCGCAAGCCGCAATGGGGATGGAATATAATGTTTCCGTTATAGAAGGCTGTGTAAAAGTAAAAGTTCCTGCCGGAACTCAACCCGGAACAATTTTGAGAGTACGCGAACAAGGCTTTCCCGCACTGGGTAGAAAAAACAGAGGAGATCTTTACGTTAAAATAAATATTTCAGTTCCTAAATCTATGAGCGACGAACAGAAGTGCGCCCTGTTTGAATATGCAAAGGCTATGGGTGAAGTTCCAAAAGACGCTAAATATCAAAGCGACAATTTCTTTAAGAAAATCTTCGGATAAATAAAATCTATCATTGTTAATTACATATTCTCAATAAAGTACAATACCTCTCAGAGATTTATACATAGTCAGATTGCTTTAAGTTGCGCTGTTAAATTTAACGCCGCTGGTGCAACTTAGAGAGAGCGGTTTGACTATAGTAGTAGTTGCGTTTTAAGATAAGGAAAAGAATTTATGGAAAAAAACGAAACGAATACAGAAACAATTTTTGAGAATTTTATCAGCAAATATGCCGATTCTGTCGCTCTTGGGGCAACACAATACGACTGGATTTATGAACGGCAAGCCAGTAAAAACGAAAAAATTAAAAAAATGTTGGTTTGCGCTTCTAAAAAAGATGGTAGTGGTAAAGGTTACCCTGATTTTATAATTCAATCTCGCAAAAATTCTGATTTTATTATTGTCGTAGAATGTAAGGCTGATATTAAAAAACATGAAAGCAAAAACAGGCGACCGATATGCCGATTATGCCACTGATGGAGTAAAGTTATATAGTTCATTTCTAGCCAAAGGCTTTGATGTCTTGTCTATTGCCGTAAGCGGCGAAAATCTAAAAGAACTAAAAGCGTCTTATTTTCTACAACTAAAAGGCGAGCAGATTGCGACTACAGTCTTCGATAATAAACTTTTACCTTTAAACGACTTGTATGATGGTTATATCAAGAGTCCTGCAAAGTTTCGCCAAGATTATCAAACTTTGCTTGTATTCTCCAAGACACTTAACGATAAATTACATGAAAATAAAATCGGCGAAGATGAACGAGCATTTTTAATTGGTTGCGTTCTTATTGCCCTTGAAGATGATAATTTTTCCAAAACCTACGCAACCTATGCTAATGCCAAACAACTCGCCGGCTATCTTGTAATCACTGTGAGAAATGCCTTTGAAAATGATAAAACAAGCGGCAAGAAGTTGGAGACGCTGGATGCTCGTTTTTCTCTTATAAAGACCAACGCTACACTTTCCAAAAATTTGGAGGTGTTAAAAGAACTGATAACCGATATTAAGGACAATATCCAAAATTTCATCAAAACACACGAATATTTTGATGTTTTGGGGCAACTTTATATTGAATTTTTGCGGTATGCTAACGCTGATAAAGGTTTGGGAATTGTCTTAACGCCGCCGCATATTACAGAGTTTATGGCAGAAGTTGCAGAAGTCAATAAGGATAGCGTTGTTTATGACAACTGTACTGGTACTGGTGGATTTTTGGTTTCTGCGATGAGTATTATGATAAAAGATGCCAAGGGCGACAAAGAAAAAGAAAAGTCTATAAAATCTAGCCAAATTATTGGAGTAGAAGAGCAGGCCAAAATTTTCGTTCTAGCTTGTACTAACATGTTTATTCATCAAGATGGCAAAAGCAATATTTATTACGATAGTTGTTTTGACCCAAATGTTACAGCCGATGTAAAAACTAAAAATCCCACGGTTGGTTTGCTGAATCCGCCTTACAAAAGCAATAAAAAATCAGATAAAGATGAATGCGAGTTTATTTTGGCCAATTTGGACTGCTTACAACAAGGCGGTCGTTGTGTAGCAATCGTGCCGATGTCGGAAGTATTGGCAACAAGCGGTAAAATCTACGAATTTAAAAAACAAGTTCTAAAATTACATACTTTGGAAGCCGTCTTTTCTATGCCTGACGAACTTTTCTTTAATTCCAAAGTAGGCGTCGTTTCTTGTATTATGGTATTTACGGCTAAACGGCCGCATCCAACAAATAAAGAGGTGTATTTTGGCTACTATAAAGATGATGGTTTTGTAAAGAGAAAAACAAAAGGTCGTATTGATTTATTTGGTAAATTTGAAAATGAAATTAAAAATCAATGGATTGCTAACTATCGTAATCGCAAAAGCGTTCATGGTCTTTCGGTTCTTAAAAATGTAACCGCCAATGATGAGTGGTGCGCCGAAGCATATATGGAAACGGATTATTCCAATTTAACCATTGATGATTTTGCTGAAACAATTAAACAATTTGCGTTATTCAAGTTAGGATTAAACAAAGATGAAAAATAAAGTAGATACAACGACTTGGCAAAATTTTAATATCTCTGATTTATTTGATATTAAAGGTAGCAAAACAACGTCATTATTGGAATTACAAGAATATGGCGTTGGGGGTTTCCCATTTATAACTACACAAGCCGCCAACAATGGCGCAGAAGGATTTTACAATTTTTCAACCGAAAAAGGCGGCGTTTTAACTGTTGATAGCGCGGTTTTGGGCTATTGTTCTTACCAAGATGCAGATTTTTCCGCTAGTGATCGTGTTGAAGTTTTAACGCCAAAATTTGAAATGACAAAAAATATAGCAATGTTTCTTGTCGTAATTATGAATAAAGAACAATATCGCTATGGCTATGGTTGCAAAGCCAGTCAAGAACGCTTAAAATCTCGCTCAATAAAGTTGCCAGCCAAAAATGACAAGCCAGATTGGAATTTTATAGAACAATTTATTGACACGCACACACACAACTATAACTTCGCTACAAAACCGGTTAAAAACTTACCAACACCAGAGTTAAAAACTGCTGATTGGCAATTTTATAAATTAGACGATTTATTTGATGTGAAATATGGCGTTAATTGTGAACTTGTTAATTTGGAAGAAACAACAAAAGACGAAAAAAATAGTATAAGACTGGTTTCTCGCACAGACACTAATAACGGTATATCTGCTTTTGTAAAAATGGGGGAAAAAGCGCCAAACCCAGCGAATACAATCTCTGTTGCTAGCAGCGGTTCGGTTTTAGCAACTTTTTTACAGACTGAGGAGTATTATAGTGGGCGAGATATTTATTATTTACAACCAAAGACAAAAGTAAATAATGCGATTTTGTTATTCCTTATAACTCTTATTCGTAAAGAAAAATATCGCTATAACTATGGTCGACAAGCCAACCGCACGCTTAAATCTCTCAAAATAAAACTCCCAACGAGGGATAATAAACCAGATTGGGATTTTATAAAGAATTTTATGGAAACATTACCATTTAGTTCGCAAGTTTGATATGCGTGTGATTTTTGGTTAAGGTTGTATTAAGAATAAGAATAGGAAATCCTGCTTCGTGGAAAACTGCTGAAAAAGCAAGAGATGCGTCAGGGTGGCGTTATTGATAAAGTGACAGACGCAGAAATACTTGAAGCATATAAACTCGCAGCTGGCGCAGAAGTCGTTTTCTGCGAGCCCGCGTCGGCTTCTTCAATAGCTGAACTTATAAAATATATCAAAAAGGTTATTTGTTGAAGCAAACATTAATGATATTGTCAGTGTGGTAGGACTTTAATCCTGTGAGAATAGAACTTGTTTGTACCGGTAGCGAGCTGCTTGCCGGTAAAATTAATACCAATGCTGCGTACATAGGCTCAAAACTTGCCGCCGTAGGTCTTGAATTGTCGTCCGTTGTAGATGTTGGCGATAAAAAACAAGATTTATTACAGGAATTTAAAAGAGCTTTTGAAAGAAGCAATATTATTATTACGACCGGTGGACTTGGTCCCACATTTGACGATATAACTGTTGAGACGGCTGCGGAGTGTTTGAGTCTTGAAATATATTCAGATGAAAAAGTTTTAAAATCAATAAAAGAATATTTTGCAAAACGTGCAGTAGCTGTAATGCCTAAGGTCAATGAAAGACAAGCGAATATTATCAAAGGAGCAAAGGTTTTAGAAAATCGTTTTGGTACGGCTCCCGGACAAATGTTGTATTTTGAGTTTAAATGCGGAGACAAAAAATTTCGCAAAACTTTGTTTTTACTTCCCGGCCCTCCAAGCGAAATGAAGCCGATGTTTGAAGAAAATGTCGAACCATTTTTAAAGAGCTATTCCGTTGGCATAAGAAAAAATACGACTTTACGAGTTTTTGGAATTTCAGAATCTGCCGTTGTAGAAAAGATAAAGCCTGTTATGGAAGAAGCTAAATTTGGCGACGGGAAATCTGTGGAATTTGGTATTCTTGCAAACGATTCTATTGTTGATGTAAAATTTTCTGTTTCAGGAAAAGACGAACTTTTTGTTGATGAAACCGTAAGCAAACTAAAATTTGAAATTAATAATGTTTTAGAGGATAATGTTTTTGGTTATGATAATGATACGCTTGCTTCTGTTGTCGGTTGTTTTTTACTTAAAAAAAACAAAACGGTTTCTTTCGCAGAATCCTGTACAGGCGGTAAGATAGCGGCTGCGATTACAGATATCGCGGGCAGTTCGCTATATTTCAAAAATTCTGTTGTTGCATACTCAAACGAGTCAAAAATAAAACTGCTTGGGGTAAAAGAAGAAACCTTGATAAAATTTGGCGCTGTAAGTGGAGAAACAGCCAAGGAAATGGCTGAAGGTATTTTAAAATTTTCAGGCGGCGATTACGCTTTATCAACTACAGGAATTGCGGGACCCGGCGGCGCAACAAAAGAAAAACCTGTAGGACTTGTATACGTAGGTTTTGCCGATAAAAAGAAAACGGAAAGTTTTAAGTTTAATTTTAACGGTTCAAGGGAAGGTATTAGAGAAAGAGCCGTTAATACAGTTTTAGATTTGTTAAGAAGAAAGTTGATTATTCAATTTGTTAAAAAAAGAAGCTAAAGTTTTACGATATAGAAAAAACAGGATACTTTTATGAGCAGTTTTGACAATATAACTCCATCAAACACAAAACCTACAGAATCTGTAGAAGAATTTTTAGCTAACAATCTGTCTTCCGAGCAAAAAGAAGTATCAGACTTTTTAAAAGATTTCAATTCTGATGCTTATGATTTGTATAGAGCAGGAATCTATCATTTTATTAACAAAGATTTTCCTTTCAGAAATCTTATACTAGCTTGTTGTTTTTTTGAACTAACAAATGTTTTTATTGAAACAGATGAAGAAGAATATAAGGAGCAATTTAAGACCGCTTTAAGAAGTATGGAATTTAGCAAGCAAAATAAAGATAGAGATAAAGTTATAGATGAGATTGTTGAAAATAAAACAGTATGGGAAGAAATAAAAAAACTGAACATTCGGAAGGATAAATTACAATGTTTTGCAAAGAAATATCATCCAAAAATAAAAGAAAATGAATTAAACGTAATGATTAATAGCGTGGAAAAAGCTATAAAGTCTTTTCATAAGGCCAGACATTGGAATAAAACAAAACCTAATCCTAATACGATTGATTATAATGACAGCATAGCC
>JAIXNA010000053.1 GCA_020328135.1 Candidatus Endomicrobiellum dinenymphae | reverse complement strand
CTTTCAAATATGCCTGCTCCCTATCAGCATAGACGATAGGGAGCAGGCATATTTGAAAGCGCTGTGCGATGAAGTTTTTGGGGAAGAGAATTTTGTTTGCGGATTTCCAAGAGTGACTAAAAAAGGCGGAAAATCTTCAAAAGCATTTGCAAAAAATCACGATTTCATTATGGGATATTGTAAAAATAAAGATAATAATGATATTTTTAATTCTGTTGCGCATAATGACGCTGGTTTTTGTAATTCTGACGAGTATTTTGACGACAGAGGTTTTTACAAATTAGCGCAAACCCTTGATTATTCTTCTTTGCAATATAGCAAGACAATGGATTATGAGTTAAACATCAAAGGTGAATTATTTATTCCAGGTGGAAATAAAGAACAACAAAAATTAAGGCATTTAGGAAAGCGCAACGCGCACGATTGGGTGTGGCGTTGGAGCAAAGATTTAGTTAAATTTGGACTAGAAAATGGTTTTATAGAAATTAAAAACAGCGGCGATAGACCGCGTATTTATACAAAAACATATCAAAATGCAGCTATCGCCAAAATAAACAACTGTTATAAAGTTGTTTTGAAACGAAGAACAAAAGCATTATCCACATTAGAGTTTTCAGAAAATATTTATTCAAACGATAATGCAAAAAAAGAAATAGACAATATATTATGGGAAGGATGTTTTGAATACGTTAAACCCTCTGTCTTAATCAAAAAAATTGCAGAAATAGCTACTTCTAAAGATTCTATAATCCTTGATTTTTTCGCCGGTAGCGGCACAACAGGGCAAGCGGTAATGGAATTAAATGAAGAGGACGGCGGAAACCGCAAATGTATTCTTGTTACAAACAACGAAAACAATATTGCCTTAAATATCACGCGGGAGCGCTTATACAGAGTAATCAACGGCAAAGGTAGTAAAGGCGAAGAAATAAAATGGGGGTACAGCAAGAACAAAAAGAGTTTAATAAATAATCAAGCCCGCGTGTTTGAGATAAAGAATTATCCCTTAACCTTACAAGATTTAGACAAAGCGGAAAAATTGACAGACAAGGCATTAATAGAGTTTAAGAAACTTAACCCTGCGTATAAACAAGTTGGCGAGTTTGACATTTACAACGAACTTTCTGCACTAAACCCGTATAAGAAAGAGGAAGTTAAGTAATGCAATTAACACTCCTTCAACGGCAAACTTGCGAGCAAATTTTAGATTTATACGACAAAGACAAACCCGTTAAAGTTGATTTTAAAGCCCCCACGGGAAGCGGAAAAACTTTAATGGCAAGTTTCATTATTTCCGCGCTTATAGAGAAAGAAACAACGGAAAAGTTTATATTTGTGGTAGCAACGCCTTCATCTTCATCTCTGCCTGAATTTTTTGAAAAGAAATTGAACAAATATAAGTCGGACTTGCCATACGGCAAATTTGAAGCGGAATATATCCAATCTCCGTCATCCGCCAAAGGCGATAAAATAGAAGGAACGCCTAAGATTATACCTGCGCAAAACAAAGTTTATATATTTGGCAAAGCGTCTTTTGGAAAGGGCAGGATATTTTCTGAAAGGGGTATTATAAACGATTTTATATTATCTGCGACAGATAAAGGATTTGCATTAGTATATATACGCGATGAGTCCCATATCGGAGGAAAGAAAAGCGATGACGACGAAACAAAGAAGTTTGAAAGCCTTATGCAGGGGGCGGCAAAATTTGTACTAAAAATGACAGCCACGCCTGATTATAAGGATACGAGCGCGAGGAAGGTAATTCTAAGAGAAAGCGATTTAAACAACCCCAGTAAAAACGACAATAAGTTTCTACTTAAAACCACGCCGAAATTGCTTCTTAAATACGATATAGAAGACAGCGAAATATTGAAAGATGCTATTGAAAATTTTAAGAAAATACAATCGGAGTATAAAACATTAGGCTTGCCGCTTCGCCCTTGTATGTTATTGCAAGTGGATAATGAGCCTACTAACAAAGAGAAAAAGAAATTTTTTTTAAGCAGTTTAGAAGCGATAAAGACAGAGCTTTGCAACAATGGATTAGCATGGGCGCAGTATTTTGGAAATACAGATAAAGATAGTAATAGGGTTTACAAAGACAATTTTACTTTAGATGAGATTACAGAACCAAATAGCGAGATTGACATTGTGATTTTTAAAATAGGACCTTCAACAGGATGGGATATTCCGAGGGCTTGTATGTTGGTTCAACTTCGCGATGTGTGCAGTAGTTCTTTAAACGCGCAAACAATTGGCAGAATAAAAAGAAACTCTTACCCTAATTTAGAAAAAAACGAGATTACCGATAAGTATTATATTTACTCTAACGCAACAGAGTTAGATAAAGATATCAAGGTTTATAATTATGATGTTAAAGAAAAGTTTAAGAGCGAGTTTTTTGCGGCAATTACTATTGCAAATAAGAAAGAAATAACAAAGGCGCAAGCAACAGCGAAGTTAAACGCGGCGATTAGCGATTATTTAACTACAAATAAAAACAACATATTGCAACAACTAAACAAGACGTTTGTTAAGAAAGGCAATGAACTTATTTACAAAAAAGTTAGATATTCCGTTAACGGTAACGAGGTTTATTCGGGCATTAGCAACCCGTTTATATTTTTGAAAGAATACAAGCGACTCGTTAACGACAATAAGTTTATATACGACAAAATAAATAAAGTGTCGGACGACTTTTATAAGCAAAACATTAAAAATGAAAAAATTTGCGATAATTCCTATAACGCATTGCCTGAATACTTCTACATAGTTTTATTTGAAAAATATAAGACAGAATTAATAGCCGTTATAAATAAACACAAGCAATTTAAGCCGATATATAAAGTTGATTTTTTGCCTTATGACCCAAAAAGTTATAGTGAAATTTACGACGGCGATCCAATAACTGAACGAGCCCCAAAATCAAATTATTTATTTGATATTACAAACGGCGAAAAGAACCGACAGCCGTTAGACAGCAAACCTGAAAAAGTTGTATTCAATAAGTTATACGACTTTGCCGAAGGAAACGAAAAAGTAAGGATTTGGGCAAAAAATTTGACTTCATCAAATATAAGCGGCGAGTATTTAGATGATGATAAGTCTGTCCGTCGAAGTTTCTTTGATTTTGTTGTTAAATTTGATTGCGGCGCTTGCTTATACATAGAAGTAAAAGACAAAAACGATATTAATCTCGATAAAACTAAACAGCTTAAAGTCGCGTATGCTAATTATTTTGAGAAGCAAGGACAAAAAAGCTTATTTGAAGAACCGCTGTCGATAAGTGTTTGGCAAGTTAATAATGACAGTATTACACATGAGACCTTTTATGATAAAAACAAGATTAACAAAAACCTAAACGCTCTTACTGTCGAAAATTTGCTTAAAACAATTTCGGATTTAAATCTCAGCGCAATTGTTAATTAAGACATTCATTTGTTTTGCATCTAAATCTATAGAAATAAAAGAATTGAAACTTATACAATAAAAGACAAGAAATAATTTTACTTGCAAGTCGAATTTTAGTTTAATTAATTATGAAATTTTATAAGAGAACGCAGACAAGAAAAGTAAATATCGGAAACGTTACGATAGGGGGAGGTTCTCCTGTTGTAATTCAGTCCATGACAAATACAAATTCGAGGGATTGGAAAGCCACACTAAAGCAGATAAAACAGCTCGAAGAAGCGGGCTGTGAAATTGTCCGCATTTCTCTTCCTGATATGGAGTCAGCTTATAATGTCGGTAAAATAAAAAAGAATATCAAAATACCGTTGGTGGCAGATATTCATTTTGATTACAAAATAGCTCTCGAAGCAATAAAACAAGGTATAGATAAACTAAGAATTAATCCGGGCAATATCGGCTCAAAAGATAAAATTGAAATTTTGGTAAAAGAAGCAAAAAAAGCTCATATGTCTATAAGGATTGGCGTTAACGCAGGTTCTTTAAAAGAAATTCATAATTTTACTGATAATGTATCGCGCGCAAAGGCTCTTGCAAATGCGGCGATGGATCATGTAAAAATTTTAGAAAAACATAATTTTAAAGATATAATCGTTTCTTTAAAAGCTTCAAGTATTGACACAACAGTACAGGCGTATAAATTTTTTGCCACAAAAAGGAATTATCCCTTGCATTTAGGGATAACGGAAGCGGGATCTATATTTAGCGGAACAATAAAATCTGCGGCTGGTCTTGGGATAATGCTTTATGATGGCATCGGCGATACTTTGAGGGTTTCTCTTACAGCAGATCCTGTAGAAGAAGTTAAAATGGCGTATTTTCTTCTGCAGTCTATGGGGCTTCGTAATTCCGGGTTGGAAATAGTTTCGTGTCCGACATGTTCAAGATGCCAGATTGATTTAATAAAAATAGTTTCAGAGATAGAAAAGAAAACTTCTGCAATGAAAAATTTAAAGAAACTTTCCAAACCTATAAAAATAGCTATGATGGGTTGTATTGTGAACGGTCCAGGAGAAGCTAAAGACGCAGATTTTGGAATAGCCGGTGGAAAAAATACCGGAATACTGTTTAAAAACGGCGAAATTATAGGAAAGGTTAAGCCTGATAAATGGGTTCAAAAAATTGTTTCTATGATAAAAAGTTATCGTGGTTAATAGGAGCAAAAAATGGCAGAAATTTATTTAACAAGAGACGGTAGGGAAAAGCTTATCAAAGAATTGGAAACGCTTCAAAAAAGAAAACCTCTAATTCAAGAAGAAATTTCAAGAGCAAGAGAACATGGAGATTTGAGGGAAAATGCGGAATATCATGCCGCAAAAGAAACACTCACTAACCTTATGCGTAGAATTATGGAGCTTGATTCAAAAATATCTCGCGCAAAAATTATTGAAGAACAAAATATTGATCCTGACAAAGTATTTATAGGCGTTACCGTAAATTTGCAGGATGAAGATGGGGATAAGTACGAATACACAATTGTAGATTTGGAAGAAGCCGACCCTTCTGCAAATAGAATATCCGTGCAGTCGCCGCTTGTTCAGGGTTTATTGGGGCATAAAGCAGGGGAGACTGTTGAGGTAGAGCTTCCTGCCGGTAAGTCAAAATTTAAAATATTAAAAATTGTAAAATAAAGCGGAAAGCGACCGTAGTATCCAGAAGAATTGTTAGAGGTATTCATGTTTTTTTCTAAATTATTAATTCCTACATTAAGAGAAGCCCCTGCGGATGCGGACATAGTTTCTGCAAAGCTTATGATAAGATCAGGAATGGTACGCAAACTTGCTTCCGGTCTTTATGAATTTTTGCCTTTGGGCCTTAGGGCATTAAGGAAAATTGAAAATATTATTAGGCAAGAAATGAACGCTGCAAACGGACAAGAAATAATGCTTCCGTTAATTTCCCCTAAAGATTTATGGCTTGAAACGGGCAGATGGAGCGTTTACGGTAAAGAACTTTTTAGATTGAAAGATAGAAAAGACGCTGGGTTTTGTCTTGCGCCTACTGCGGAGGAAGTCGTAACGGATTTAGTAAGAAAAGATATAAAGTCCTATAGGCAGCTTCCTTTAATGTTATATCAATTCGGGGCTAAATTTAGAGATGAAATCCGTCCCCGTTTTGGCGTAATGCGTTCAAGAGAATTTTTAATGAAAGATGCATATTCATTTCATACAGATGAGGCAGATTTAGAAAAATATTATAAAACAATGTTTGATGCTTATACAAATGTGTGCGTAAGATGCGGCTTTAGTTTTCGCGCTGTTGAGGCGGCGTCAGGCGCAATTGGAGGATCTTTTTCACATGAATTTATGATTCTTGCAGATGCTGGTGAAGAAGAGATAGCATGGTGTAATTGCGGATACGGCGCAAATGGCGAAAAAGCGGAAACTTTAAAAATGGAACAATTGCAAGAAGATTTTCTCCCAATGGAAGAAGTCTTTACCCCAAACGTAGGCGCAGTTGAAGATGTTGCAAGGTTTTTGAATTCGTATCCAAGTAAATTTATAAAAACAATGATTTACTCGGCTGATGGCAAACCTGTTGTTGTATTAGTAAGAGGCGAACATGAAGTTAACGAAATAAAACTGCAGTCATTGCTTGGCGCAACGGAAGTTGTCCTTGCTGACGAGCAAACTGTTACTTCCATTACGAATGCTCCTATAGGGTTTGCCGGTCCGTCAGGCCTTAAAAATGTGAAGATTGTAGCAGATTTGTCAGTTATTGGAATCTCGAACGCGATAACCGGAGCAAACAAAAAAGATTATCACTTAAGAAATGTAAATTATAATAGGGACTATAAGGTAAATATAGTTGCTGATGTTAGAAAAGTTATGGAAGGCGATACATGTCCTAGATGTAAAAAAGAAACATTAAAATTTTCAAGAGGTATTGAAATAGGACATATATTTAAACTTGGTACAAAATATTCAAAATCGCTCAATGCTACGTATCTTGACACAAACGGTAAAGAAAATCTCATTGTCATGGGCTGTTACGGGATAGGCGTTACAAGAATACTCGCAGCGACAATAGAACAATCTCACGATGATGACGGCATAATATGGCCCGATAATATGGCTCCGTTTGAAGTTGTGATTGTACCTGTAAATTATGCCGACGAAAAAACTGAAGAGGTAACCGACAAAATATATAAAGAGCTTTCGGCAAAAGGTCTTGACGTTTTGATTGATGATAGGAACGAAAGAGCGGGCATTAAATTTAAAGATGCGGATTTGATAGGTATTCCATACAGAATACCTATCAAATCCGCATCTTTAAATTTAATGCCCGCTCTTTCGTTCCTATCATCAATCAAAACGTCAAGACCTTTTGCCGAAAGCTCTTTAT
>JAIXNA010000052.1 GCA_020328135.1 Candidatus Endomicrobiellum dinenymphae | reverse complement strand
AGCAAAAAGCCAGTTGTTATTATGACATCAGGGTTTGCTCTCCGCCCTTCCCCGTTCGATCTTCCAACATCCTCATACGCTTAAATCACAGATACTTCTGAGGTTTGACAGCAAATTTCCTGCATAAATATTTAAATTCTTTATCTTCAGGATTGGCTGTCATAAGGATGTACAGGCAAAAGATGTATTAAAGATTTAAACAAACTCGTGCGCGCAGGAATTTGCTCCCTAAAAACAACTATAATTTAAGCGTATGAGGATGTTGGAAGATCGAACGGGAATGGAGCAAAAAGCCAGTTGTTATTATGACATCAGGGTTTGCTCTCCGCCCTTCCCCGAACATTCAAAAGACAGGTCATTCTTAAACGAATATAACAAGGATTTAAACGATATAAATATAATCAACAATCATTTGTTGATTATATACTTTAGTATAACACAAAAAGATCTCACAAGAGTCTTGATTTTGTTTCACCCTTAGATTTTGCTATAAGTTCCTTTAACTTGACTCGACTTAACTTCGCTTGACTTGAGTTGCCTTTAGAAAAGTCTATTGTGTTATGAGATGCTGCAGGGACTTGCCTAAAATCGACAACTTTAGTAACGTAGATACAATGAATAGAAGCTATGTATGTCGCAACCACATAAAATTTGTATCAAGAAAAGTAATTATATCTCTTATGCAAAGGGGGTTTTTGTGTTTAAAGAGTTAAGAAACAACAAGTTGTTAATGTTTTTTTTAGTATTTTTTGCATACTTTAGTTTTTATACATGCAGAACAAACATGCCTTATGTTAGCAAAACATTAATAAATATGGGATTGATGGACGTTACTAAGTGGGGACTGCTTGTATCTTATGGAGCAATAGTTTACGGTCTCTCTAAAGGCTTGAGCGGAGCATTGGCAGACAAGTTTAATTTAAAGCAGATACTTCTCTTTGGTCTTGGCGCTACTTCCATTATAAACTTCATTGTACCTTCCCTTAAATCTTCTTTGGCAATTACTGTTATTTGGATTGTTAACCAATTCATTCAAGGCATGTCTTACACATCATGTGTTAAAACTTTGCTAAACTGGTTTGGTCCAAACAAAAAAAATAAGGCTTACACTTATTGGAGCGCAAGCCACAGACTTGGCACGTCAGCAGCAGGATTCATCGCTACAGGTTGTATTGCGCACGCGTATTGGCAAGGCGCATTTATTGTGCCTGCGGCTATAACTGGAGCGATGTTCGTGTTTATGGTATTATTCTATAAGCAAAGACCTGATAACTTCGTACAACTCAAAAACCACGAAACCTTACGGCCAACATTTAAAGAAATAGGCAAGTATATCTTTACTAACAAAAACTTGCTTATTTTGGCTATAACATCTATGGGTATCTATTATGGCTACTTTTTTATCTTAAATTGGCTTATAATATTTTTTACCGATTATGGATTTAGCATAACTAAATCTACAGGGTTGCTGTCATTCTTGCCGTTGCTTGGATGTTTTGGCGGCATAGCTAGCGGATACGTAATTGATGGCATATTTAAAGGACGAATACTTCCAGTAATAGCAATCCCAACTATTGTTGTTATAATATTACTTGTATTTATATATTTTAGATGCGCCGCATTATCTACAACATCGTTAATTTTTGTAATGTTATTGCTTGGTTTTTTTACCGACATCCCGCAAATCCTTGGAAGTCTTGCTAGCACCAACTTCGTTATAAAACAGTTTCAGGGAAGCGCCTTAGGATTTATCGGAATTTGCCATTATACAGGCGTCTCACTGTCGGGATTCTTAACCGCTTACACGGTAAAACCTTATGGGTGGGGCGCGCCTTTCATTATAGCGATTGCATTTATTTTATTTTCGTTGTTGGGCTGTATAGTATTATTTAATCAAGAGAAAATAGCTTTAAAAAAAATATAGAAGGGACATGATTTTTTTGAGGCAGATTTTATGTAGCTGCAATATAGTCTCTTATGCTTATATTATCAAAATTAGCGCCTTTAGACGAAAAACGTCTTAAGAGACAGTTTGTCTTTTCTTGTACAACAACCGTTATCCGGCATTCTTTGTATGGCGAGCTCAAGTTGCTAATGCAACAGTAGAATTAAAAGACCTCCTGAGGTGTAAGATAAAGATAGTTTAGACATTTTCTTGGTCTATTATTAAGCCAATTTTCTATAGTTGTAATATCGCTTGCGGGTATGTTGTCAAAGTTGGTTCCCTTAGGCAAAAACTTCTGCTTCTGCATTTTGAAGTTTCCTGTTACTTTACTACTTATTATTTTTTATTTTACGCATAACTCTTGCCATGTCTTTTGCCTAATCGAAATTGCAATTGTAGCGTAACTCGTTAAGCGGTAAATCGCCTACGTACTTTTGTTAGACAAAATAAAAGTACCAAAAATTCTTGCCGCTTGAGCGCATTCTCTTCATATTTTCTAGGCAATTTTAGAACTCACAAAAAATCTTAATAGCTCAATATCTCAATACAATATTTTTAGCTATAGTATATTTCATAATAATCTTTTAAAAAAATATTAGTGTAAAATTTTGTAAATGTTTTGACAAAAACCACTGATTGACAGTTTTTTTAATGACAAAACAAAATAAAAGATATATAATTGCGCAAGTTAAAATTTATAGAAAGGATAAGAAAGTTCGACCTGTCGTTAGAGTATAGCCAAACCGCTTTAAGTTGCGTCAGCTGGGTCTTTGCGAGGAATGAAATAACGAAGCAATCCGTCATCGTTGTTGTCTAGATTGCCACGACTTGCAAATATCGCAAGTCTCGCAGCGACTAGATAGTGTTAAAACCTAACGGCGCAACTTAAAGCAACTTGGCTATATGCGGTCGGTTTTTTAATAAAACCATGAAAAGAAATGATATAAGAAATGTTGCTATTATAGCTCACGTAGATCACGGTAAAACGACTATAGTAGATTCGTTATTAAAATTTTCCGGTCAATTTAATGTTAAAAGCGATGAGGCTCAGAATATGGTGTTAGACTCTAATCCTCTCGAAAGGGAAAGAGGGATAACAATTCTTGCGAAGTGTACATCTGTAAACTATAAAGGCAATACCATTAACATAGTAGATACTCCCGGTCATGCAGATTTTGGCAGCGAGGTAGAAAGGGTATTGAAAATGGTTGACGGCGCAATACTTATGGTTGACGCGGTTGAAGGTCCTATGCCACAAACTCGTTTTGTTTTAAGAAAGGCCCTTGCGCTTGGATTAAAGCCTATTGTTATTGTAAATAAAATGGATAGATCTAGCGCAACTCCTAGCGCAGTTGTGGACAGCGTTTTTGATTTATTTATGAAACTTGGCGCAACTGACGAACAACTTGACTTTCCAATTCTTTACGCGTCGGGACGCGAAGGTTGGGCAAGCGCAAAGATGGAGGAGAAAGGCGCTGACATAGAACCTGTTTTTACAACAATTCTATTAAATGTTCCTGCTCCAGAAGCAGATGTTGAAAAACCTTTGCAGATGCAAGTAACAATGCTAGATTACAATAACTTTTTAGGGAATGTTGGTATAGGTAGAATTTTAAACGGCATTGTAAAAAAAGGACAGACTATAACGCTTGTAAATGATACTAGTATTAATTCTCCAAAAATTACAAAAGCGGTCCGCATAGACAAGTTCTTTGGATTACGTAAACAAGAAGTTGAGCAAGCCGAAGCAGGCGATATAGTTTCAATAGCAGGGCTTGAAGGCATTGAGGTAGGAGACACAATTTGTAGTACGGAACACATCTTACCATTGCCGAAACTTTCTATAGATGAGCCGACTGTCTCTATGAACTTTCTTGTCAATGACTCTCCTTTTGCAGGACGCGAAGGTAAGTTTTTGGCAAGCAGACACATAAACGCCCGCCTCGAAAAAGAGGCGCAAACAAATGTAGGCTTAAGAGTTAAAACATTAGAAGGCGAGGGAAGATTTAAAGTTTCAGGAAGAGGCGAACTTCATCTAACAATTTTAATTGAAACCATGCGTAGAGAAGGATTTGAGCTTTCAGTTTCCTCGCCTGAAGTCATATATAAAGAAAAAGATGGCAAGATTTACGAGCCTATGGAATTTCTTACTTTGGACATAGAAAGCCAATTTCAGGGAGCCGTTTTTGAATTAGCAGGTAAAAGGGCTGCAAAACTCGAAAATATGATAAGCGAGGGTGAAAATAGAATACGCCTTGAATATATAATCCCGTCAAGAGCATTGATAGGTTTCAAAAACGAGTTCCTAACAAATACCCGCGGACAAGGCATTATGCATCATAGTTTCTACGATTACCTGCCAAAAGCAGACGTTGCAGATTTAAGAACAAATGGCGTTTTTATAGCAAAGGAGTCGGGAAAAGCTACAGCTTATGCTTTGGACAATTTACAAAAAAACGGTCAGTTGTTTTTAGATCCCGGCATCGAAGTATATGAGGGAATGATAGTAGGTCAAAATTCTAGAGAAAACGATTTGGTAGTAAATCCTTGCAAACTAAAGAAATTGAGCAATATGAGGAGCAAGGGCTCGGACGATGCGCCTATGCTTACGCCTCCAAGACTTATGAATCTTGAACAAGCAATCGAGTATATTTCCCACGACGAACTTGTAGAAATTACGCCAACTTCAATACGTTTGAGAAAAAAGATTTTAAATCACTTACTTAGAAAACGTTCTTCTCAAAACGAAGCTGAAGAACAAATCTAAAAATATAAAATGAGCGAGATTTGTAGATATAAAATCATTTTTTAATTTACGATTTGCTTATAGCAACTTCTGTTTGCGTTTTATCTTTCATATTTTTTATTAAAACTTTACCGTTTTCAAACTCTGTTTTAGCAAAAACAATTGTTTTGGATGCCTGTATTTTATCTGCAAATTTTAATTGATTAGTTAAATTTTTCCCGTTTATAGGACCGAAAACAGAAATATCTTTATTGAAACTTAAGCCATTTCTAGTTTTTACCGCAAAAGCAAACGCTTCGTTAAAAAGTTCTTGATCGGCAATAGCTATAAAGATTTTTTCAGGTTCTTTAAAATTATTAAAAAGCCCGGCGCTTTGAGCGGCAAGCGTCGCTCTTTCAGAACCCAAAGCAAATCCCACTGCAGGAGTATTGTATCCGCCAAGTTCTTTAACAAGATTATCGTATCTTCCGCCTGCGGCAAGAGCATCTTGAGAACTAGTAGAATCCGAACGTATTTCAAAAACCGTTCTTGTATAATAATCCAGACCTCGCGCAAGCTTCCCGTCAACCGTATAAACGCAATCGACACTTTTAAGCAAAGACTTTACCAAATTAAAATTTTCTTTACAGTCATCGCAAAGGTAGTCTGCCATTTGAGGCGCTTCGATAAATTTATCTGCATCTATTTTACAATCTAGCAACCTTAAAGGATTATTTTCAAGTCGTCTTACGCAATCGTTGCATAAATCTTGAGCAGAACTAAAATATTTAATCAATGTTTTTCTAAAAAAAGGTCTGCACCTTTCGCAGCCTAAAGAATTTATGTAAACATTGATTTTATCTATGCCTACAGCAGCAAGCAAATCTTGCGCGAGAACAATAACCTCAGCATCTGCAGCGGGAGATGAATTGCCATAATATTCAGCCCCAATTTGATGGAATTGTCTATATCTGCCTGCTTGAGGTCTTTCATATCTAAACATTTCTCCGGAATAAAAAAACTTTCCTGCAGGATTTGAAATGTCCATTCTATGTTCAATAAAAGCCCTTGCCAAAGAAGCGGTCCCTTCAGGACGCAATGCAAGTTTGCGACCTTTTCTATCTTCAAAAACATACATCTCTTTCTCTGCAATATCTGTCGCATGCCCTATTGATCTCATAAAAAGAGAGGCATCTTCAAAAATGGGCGTTCTTATTTCTTCAAATCCGTATTTTTTAAAAATTTCTTTGGATTTTTGTTCTAACAAACTCATCCCTAAAGCATTTATTCCAAATATATCATGCGTTCCGCGGGGAGCTTTGTAATTCATTTTTGCAATTCCTTTATCTCTTCTATTTCTTCTTTAAGTTCTATTTTTTTATTATATTTATCCATGCCTATTACTCCTACGGAAATAATAAATTGGAAAGCCTGTTCTACTGTATGGTCCGTATAAATTACATCTTCTTCTTTAAACAACAACAAAAAACCCGTAGTAGGATTTGGCGTTGTTGGCATAAAAGCGCAGACATAGCTTTCTCCTTTAACGGACTGTCTGCCAGTCAAAAAAGCCACGCTATAAACTTCTCTGTTTGGGTAATGTACAAAAATAACTTGTTTAAAACTTTTTTTACTATCCGTTCCAAATATAAAATTTACAAATTGCTTTGCGGCAGAATGAACTGTACCCAAAATAGGAAGTTTTTCTATAAGTTTTTCTATAGACCCTAAAACGCTTTTCCCAAAAACTCTATTTGTAACGAAGCCTAAAATTAATATGCTTAAAATTGAAACAAAAAAACTTGAAATCTTTGCTATAACAATTACCCAGTATTTATCAACAACAAAATAATTAATAATAGGAAAAGCAAAATTACTTATCCATTTGAAAAGAATAGCAACTACAAAGTATGTTAGCCAAAGAGGTATTATAACTACCAAACCGGTAATAAAATACGTCTTAATTAAAACTCCTGATTTTTCTTTTAGACTCTTTTTTTTAACAGATTTTTCTTCATTTTCCATAAACAAACGCCTTCCCCGCCTTTAACAGTTTATTTAATTTCGCATGTGAATCCGACTCCGCATATACTCTTACAACAGGTTCTGTACCTGAAAATCTAAAACCTATCCAATTATTATCATCTATAATAAATTTATCCCCGTCAATAGTTATATTTCTT
>JAIXNA010000051.1 GCA_020328135.1 Candidatus Endomicrobiellum dinenymphae | reverse complement strand
AATTAATAAGCACACAAAACAACCACAAAACTTATGATTATTCGAAAGACATCAAGACCATCGCCATTGTGCCCTTATTCCAATTATGCTACGCTCGCGAACACATTCATCGATAGGTTCAGTTCTTGAAAAATTATGTTTAGCAACTCTTTGAATATATCCCCAGATTTTAACTAAAAACAGCTTCGTCTTCTATTTCATTATATAACTTCGCAAACGATATCAATTGTTGAATTATCATACCTTCTCTACCATTATTCATACACGCTTCATTTCATTTATCTTTACTCACAACAGTATTGTATAACTATAATCTACATCGTGTCAGTACACCATAGGCAAAGCAAATTCAATATGCTGATTATTTAAATATTTTTGCTTTTAAAATTCTAGGAAGATTGGCATAATCGTTAATAATTTCAATTTCTTTGTAATTGTCATCTAAAAAAATTTGCCTTATTTCGTCAAGTTTATTCGCATTCAATTCAATAAGTACGACTCCGTCGTTGTTTAAATAATCTAAAACTTTGCTTCCCACCTCGTTATAAAAAAATAATCCGCCATCTTTCGCAGTCAAAGCAATTTTTGGTTCGTACCCAAGTTCCGGTTCTAAAGTGCTATACTCGGTTTCTGAAATATAGGGAGGATTTGAAACAATAATATCAAATTTTCTATCGCCTATACTATCAAAAATATCACTTTCAATAAAATCTATATCTGTAGCGTTATTAATTTCGGCATTTTCTTTTGCAATATTTAACGCGTTTTTGCTTATATCCAAAGCTGCAACATTGTCAAACGTGCCAAGTTTGGATAGACTTATAGCGATACATCCTGAGCCCGTACACAAATCCAATGCCGATTTTTTATTTTCTTTTTTCGCTACACTTAACGCAACTTCAACTAGAAGTTCGGTTTCAGGTCTTGGTATTAAAACGCTTCTATTTATTTTAAATTCAAAATCCATAAAACCTGCAAATCCTGTTATATATGCCGCAGGTTCTCTCTGAGAACGTCTTAAAATGTATTCTTTATACTGCGATACTTGTTTGTCTGTGGGTTTTTGATCTCTTATAAGATGCAGTTTGGATCGTTTAGTCCGCAGTACAAAACTTAAAAGGACTTCTGAATCAGCCTTAGAATCAGTAAGTCCTTTTGAATTTAAAAATTTTTCTGCTGCCTTTAATAAAGTATAAACACTTTCACCGGTAAGCATTTAAAAATTATCCTTGAGCTTAGCTTCAACATCAGCTTCAATTAATTTATTTACAAGTTCAGACAAATCGCCATCCATAACTTCGGCAATATTATAAACGCTGCAGTCTATTCTATGATCTGTAATTCTATTTTGAGGAAAATTATACGTTCTTATTTTTTCGGATCTGTCCCCGGAACCAACCTGCTGTTTTCTCTCATCGGAAAGCACTTTTTCATGTTCCAACACTTTTCGTTCGTAAAGTTTTGCTCTTAAAACCTTAAATGCTTTCGCTCTGTTTTTTATTTGACTTCTTTCATCTTGGCAGGCAACAACAAGCCCCGTAGGCAAATGCGTTATTCTTATTGCAGAATCTGTTTTATTAACGTGTTGCCCACCGGCACCTGAAGCCCTATATGTATCAATCCTTAAATCTTCTGTCTTTATTTCGACGTCAACTTCTTCTGCTTCAGGAAGAACAGCTACCGTAACTGCCGACGTATGAACTCTTCCGGACGCTTCTGTTGCGGGAACTCTCTGAACTCTGTGCGCTCCTCTTTCAAGTTTAAAATAGCGCCATACTCTGTCGCCATTTACTTCAAATACAACTTCTTTAAAGCCGCCAAGACCAGTTGGACTAGAATCTAAAACTTCGTGTTTCCAACCATTTCTCTCAGCAAATCTTGTGTACATTCTGTATAAATCGCCAACAAATAATGCGGCTTCATCTCCGCCCGTACCGGCGCGAATTTCCACAATAATATCCTTACTTTCATGAGGATCTGTCGGTATAAGCAAAACTTTTATTTCAGCTTCTATCTTTACTTGTTTTTCAATAAGCTCGCTGTATTCTGCAAATGCCATTTCTCTAATTCCTGTATCTTCGGAATCTTTTAATTCTTCAGCGTCTTTTATACCATTTAGCAATTTAGTATACCCAACATATTTTTCTGCAAGAGGACGAAGATATGAATACTGTTTTGTGAGTTCTCTGTACTCGTCTTTATTGGCAACAACGGACGAATCGCCGAGTTTTTTCTCGATTTCTTCAAATTGATTGCTTAATGATTTTAATTTTTCTAAAAACATAATTTTTATTATCCACAAAAAATATGGAAGAATCTCTATTGAATAAAGATTCTTCCACAATGCTATTCAAAACTACTTACCTTTTGTTTCTTTTTCTTTCTTAGGAGCAGCTTTCGCTTTTTTAGGCGATGTCGTAAGAATCTTGCCCGAGGTTTTTCTTGACGACGAAACTTTTTTCTCAGTTTTCTTTTTAACCATAGTCTTTCCATCTGTTTTCGCAAAACGTTTCTGGAATTTTTCAACTCTTCCAGCCGTATCTACAAGTTTCTGTTTGCCCGTAAAGAACGGATGGCAATTAGAACAAATTTCAAGCTTAACCACAGGTTTTGTCGAACGGGTTTTAAAGGTATAGCCGCAAGCACAAGACACTACGCTTTCTTCATATTTTGGATGTATTCCCTCTTTCATTTTATAACGTCTCCTTTTATTTTGCGACACAGCAACGCCCGTGCTACGCATTATGCAAAATTTTTAGTTCTTAGTCAACTAACTGTAAAACGCCGCAACACATCGCGCATTTTAGGAAATTTAAAGTAGTTGCAAGTAACGAAGCGTAGTTTTGTAGTTTAAAGACTTGAGATCTCTTTGCGTATTATACCAAAAGCCCATCTTTTGATTTTCTTATTTACCAAATCGCAATCATTTATGCGCAATCTTCATTTCTATAAATGTTTTTACGTAGATTGTTCTGAAACTCAACGCAAAGAATTTTTCACACTCCGCTCTCAATAATAGTTTGAACAGCTGTTGAATCCACAATGCCACAAGATAAAAAACATCACACATAACATTATCAAAAAAATGGAAGGCGAGCTTAGATTTAATTTGTTTATTTTAGTTATGCGACTTTTTGGTTCCTAATTTCGGCAAGATTAACGATAACTAAAATAAACAAATTAAATCTAAGGATTAAAATAAGAAAAGAGCGGTCTTTACAGCGCCTTTACTCAAATGTCTTGTTAAATGCGGATTTGTAACAATATAAACTGTGCTAAAGTAGTCCTTTGAATGGCAACGCTTTAATTTAATCGCTACAGGCGAATATCCTTATCTTAAAAGAGCTAAACTATTAAGAGAAATTACAAACAGAAATCTTGTAAGCGATTTACAAAAATAAAAGCGATATGGGAGCGCGGATGTTTTTATGGCAACAGACAGATGTGTAAAGCGGAGCAAGATGTCGCGGTCTGTTTTTGAATCAGCAGCAGACAATAGTCTTGTTTCGGATTTAGTAACATCTTATGGGGTCTTAGTCAAACTGGTGAAGACTTTGAAGGACTAGTTAATTCAATAAACGCCATCAGAAATAAATGCCATCAAAAATAAAGTGGGATGTCCCGTGATAGATGAGGATATAAAGGTTTTGGAAACTCAATATGCAAAGTATATTATAAATACCCACGGGTTTAGTAAGAGAGGGACGGGCGACAAAGAAGTAATTAAATTTAAAAGTGGTTGACGAGTTGCCTAAACTTGACAATAAACATGATTATCTTACTTGGCGAAGAATGACTATGAGTATAATTAAAAATGATATTGTTTGTTACAGCTTGTCGTTTTCGATGACTAAAGATTTAACTTCACGGCAAAAAACATTAATAGAGAAATACAAAAACTGTAGGGGCTGCTTATGTTTAAAAGCCCTGTGTATAATGCTAAAGCGGTTAAAAATCGGTAAAGTTATGGCGAGTAATTATAATCCCAATAAAATTGTGCCTCCGGAAATGAAGTTACTGTATGAGAGCATTGAGAACGATGGATATACATTGTTATCACGATAAAAAGAGAGATAAATGCATAGTGGTTGACGGCTTTCATAGATATATCATAATGAAACAATATAAAGGTATGTACAAACGTAAAAAGAGAAATCGCCAATAAGCGTAATAGATAAAGATTTGCGAGATAGAATAGCGAGTACTATAAGACACAACGGGGCAAGAGGTAATGCCAATGTTGATTTAATGTCTAAGATAATAGCGGAGCTTGTAGAGATTGGCAGAGATGAGATTTGGATATCAAAACATTTAGACATGTCTAGCGATGACATTTTAAGATTAAAGCAAATTACGGGTTTAGCGTCTTTATTTAAAAATTCTGATTTCTCAAAATCGTGGAATGTTGATAAAGCAAGAGAATGTCAATAGAGAGGGATTAAACCTCTTGTAAAACTGATATAAAAGTAGACTAATTCGATGAAATCGATATTTTCTTTGACTATAAATACTTTTTCATGACTCAAAACATGACCAATTTTTAAAAAGTCTATAACACGCGAAAAATTTGTGAAAATTTTCAGCTTGACAACTTCTCCTTTTTTAAGTATCATGTTCGCTACCTTTGGGGCTACTCTCAATCCGGACAGGAATGCTGTGCGGTTTGTGTCAGTAGTCTCAGAGGTTTTTCTTTGTCTAAACATACCATGTGATACTTGCGGTTATTGGTGGATTATTTAATTTACTGTGATAGCAGAGAATACATTTGACGTTAAATCTAAAAACCCTTTGCAGGTTATGCAACAAAATAATAAAATGTCGCGTGTGTCTAAATCAATACAGAGTATCTATCAAATCATATAAAAAGACACCGAAAAAGGGGAAAGAAAAAGAACTTTATTTAAAGAGGGCAGTTTGCTACGATCTACAACGAAGTTAAAATATCTAAGACGCATTCAAAGAATAAATGAGATGAATAGAATGGAGACGAAATCTGCAAAAGAGCATGACACAACAGTCGCGATGCAAGAAGCAGCAAAAGAAGCATATATATAACTCGGTATTGAAAAAGAAGTACTGGACAGGCGAAGAGACCGGAAAAATGTATTTTATGACTATATCAGGAGTATTAGAAGCTGATATATAGAGACTGATTTGTTTGATTGGTTATTAGAAGCACAATCTAAGGCTCACATTTTTCGACATCTACGAGCTAACTACATAAAAATAGTAACTATCGTAAATGCAGTGTACGACGCAGAATTTATAGCTTAGGAGATGGAAAGACAGTCTGCTGTGAAATTGTTTAACAAAATACAGACTCATTGTAAATTAACTCTGTTATTTAAATTTTAAAATGAGTCAATTTATAAAGTTAAAATGATACGCTTGTATAAAGCGACAGGCTAACCATGTGAAAAATTTGCAGCTTGACAACTTCTTCTTTTTTAAGTACCATGCCGGCCGCTTTTGGGGTTGCTACCATTTGTTATTAACGAAAACCTGAGAGTTTAAATGAGGGGATACATAACATCAGCATTTTTGATTTTGGTTTTATTTGGCATTATGGATTGTAAAGTCTGTAATCAGTCCTTTAACCAAATTAAGAAATTGGTGAAACAAGGAAATGCCAATGCTTAACGGCATTAGCAGACGGAGGGTCTATGTTTTCTGGAGTATATACGGCGTTGATTACGCCGTTTAAAAATGACAAGATTGATTTTGATGCATTGGGAAAGTTGATTGAAGGACAGTATAAAAACGGAATTGACGGTATCGCGCCATGCGGTACGACGGGAGAATCGACTACTCTATCCTATGAAGAGCATGAAGCTGTTATAGAATTTTGCATTAAAACCGCAAAAGGAAAGATGAAAATTCTCGCTGGAACCGGGTCTAATTCCACTAAAGAAGCGATATATTTTACGCAGTTTGCAAAAAAAGTAGGTTGCGACGGCGCGTTGATAGTTTCGCCGTATTACAATAAACCTACGCAAAAAGGTTTGTATATTCATTTTAAGTCTATCGCGGATACCGTAGATATTCCGATTGTTCTTTATAATATTGCAAGTAGGACTTCTGTAAATATAGAGCCCGCTACTATGGCAAAACTTTTTAATGACTGCAAAAATATTATCGGAGTAAAAGAGGCATCTGGATCTTTAACGCAAATGAGCGCTATAAAAGCTTTAATACCTGATATAGAAATGCTTGCGGGCGATGATACTCTTACTTTGCCTTCGTTGTCTATAGGCGGGACTGGCGTTGTTTCAGTTTTATCAAATATTATTCCCGCTGAAATTGTAACTCTTGTAAAATCTTTTAAAAGGGGAGATCTTGAAGAGGCAAAAAAAATTCACTATAAACTTTTGCCTTTTGTTAGGACCATGTTTGTAGAGACAAATCCTATACCTGTCAAAACAGCGGCCTCTCTGCTTGGTCTGTGCGAATTTGGATTAAGACTTCCGATGTGCGAAATGGAAGATTCAAATAAAGTAAAACTCGAGAAAGCGCTAAAAGATTTCGGTCTTTTGAAGATATAATCGACTATCAGGAGTTTTTAAGTGAGGATAACAATCGGTCAAAAACCCGGACTTTGTGATATGTCGGGTATTTTGTAGAGTGTTTGCTTTTTGAGTTTGCGCTTGTTACGTAGCTCGCGTATTTGGTATATATGTCACCGTAATTAATTGCACGCCATTCTTCTTCTGGGGATTTTCGGAAAACACAACAAGAGGCATTATGAAACTTAAGATTATTGCAGGTAACGCCAATATTGATCTTGCAAAACAGATTGCTAAGAAACTTGGAGTTGAATTAAGCGGAGCAACAATCGGCCGTTTTAGCGATGGCGAGGCGCAGGTTAAAACAGGTTAAAA
>JAIXNA010000050.1 GCA_020328135.1 Candidatus Endomicrobiellum dinenymphae | reverse complement strand
CTGTAATTGCCGCGCCGACTCTTCCTGTAACAACTATAGCTGTAAGAACGGGTCCCAATTCTATAACCAAAGAAAAACCTGTTACAGTGCCGACATATACCGGCTCATTAAAAAGATTCGCAGTTGCCGTTCCCACCTGAAGAGCCAAAACCATACCTGTAAAAAAAGAAGTCAGCATTATTATTGGCGTAGAACACCAGCCAACTTCCACCATTTGGACAACAGTACTTTTTAAAGGTATATCGCCTTTGAGTATGTACGCTATCGTCTCTGTAGTCATTACAACAGCCTTGCCCGCTCCCTCCAATGACTCGACAGCAATACCAATAGACCTCTGACCGAATCTTTCAATAAAACGACATGCCTTCACTAGTTTAGTTTTGTTTTTTTTAACATATTTTGTCAAATAACTATCCTCGGCACATGCGGGGATATTGCGCAAGTTATTTCATAACTTATCGTATCTTGTATTTTTGCAAGCTCATCGGCTTTAATCTGCTCTTTGCCCTGAACTCCTATTAAAACTACTTCATCGCCAACAGCAACGCCTTTCACTCCGGTTACATCTATCATCGTCATATCCATTGTAATTCTGCCAGCAATAGGACAACGCTTTCCCCCAACCAAAACATCTCCTTTATTAGACAACAATCTATTATAACCGTCAGCATACCCTACAGGAATTGTAGCAATAACAGAAGCTCTATTTGTAACAAAAGTTCTTCCGTAGCTTATGCAAAATCCTGCCGGAACTTTCTTTAAAAATGTCACTTTCGTTTTCCATGAAAGAACAGGCTTAAGTTTCAAAAATCTCTCAGCATGCTTAAAAGGATTAAGACCGTAAAGACTTAGTCCAGGTCGCACCATATCAAGGTGAGTACGTTTATTTTTAAATAATGCTGCGGAATTCGCAGAATGCGCAATAAATTTCAACCCTAGATTTGTACGGGCAAATTTAACAATTTTTGCAAAAACACCAAGTTGCGCCTGTGTAAAAACAGGATCTGTGTCCGCAACCGCATAATGAGTATATACACCGCTCATATTTATTTCAGGAATCTGAGCAATTTTTTGCAGCATGGCATACGACGCTTCAGGTTGCGCGCCAATACGACCCATACCCGTGTCTATTTGCAAATGAAAACTAATTTTTTTATCTAATTTTATCGCCAAATCTTCCAAAGCTAAAAGACCAGCTGTTGTAGAAACAGTAGGAGTCAAAGAATGAGCCGCCGCAACTTGAAAATTCTCAAAGGGGAAGATGTTCCCCAAAATCAAAATATTAGTTTTTATACCGGCCTCTCTAAATTGTATCCCCTCTTCAAGAGAAGAAACAGCGATCCAAGGTACCCCGGCTTTTTGCGCCTCTTTTGCAAGAGCAATACCGCCATGACCATAAGCATCGGATTTAATAACCGCCATGATTTTAGTGTCTTTCGCGACATACTCTTTAATTTTTTTAAAATTGAAATGAAAATCACTTTTGTCAATCTCAATCCATGTTTGTCTAAAAAAAACACTGGATCTTCTGTCTATTGCAACTGCTACCAAGGAGGTAGGTCGTTTCTTCATTAATAATTATCCTGTATTTTGGATTCATCAGAAAATTTTGTGTATTCGCCTTCAAAAACTAAATTTATATCGCCGGTCGGACCATTTCTCTGTTTGCATATTATAAGCGTCGCCTTTTTTTGCAAATCAGGATCTTCCCTATTATAATATCCTTCTCTGTAAAGCATAGCAACAACATCGGCGTCTTGTTCAATTGCGCCTGAATCTCTTAAATCAGAAAGTTGGGGTCTATTATCTTTTCTCCCCCTATCTTCCGTTCTTCTCGAAAGCTGCGACAAAACAATTACAGGAACATCTAAATCTTTGGACAACGCCTTAAGAGATCTTGAGATTTCCGATACCTCCTGCTGGCGAGACTCAAACTTTTTTCCCGTACCTTGTATAAACTGAATATAATCTATTATTATTAAAGCTAAAGGATTATCCTTTGCGTTCAGTTCTGTCGCAAGTTTTCTTGCGCGCGCTCTAAGCTCTATAACACTTATGCTGGAATCGTCATCAATAAAAATAGGCGCTTCGGCAATTTTCCCGGCGGCGTTTGTAAGTCTAGGCCAGTCCGAACTGCTATATTGACCATTTCTTAATTTACCTGCATTAACTCTTGCCAAAGAGGCTAAAAATCTCGACATTAATACTTCTTGTTTCATCTCAAGAGAGAAAATAGCGACAGGTTTTTTCTGATCAACAGCGACATGTTCTGCAATATTTAAAGCTAAAGCAGTTTTGCCCATAGAAGGACGCGCTGCCAAAACTACAAGCTCAGACGGATGAAGCCCTGCAGTTTTGGAGTCAAAATCGGCAAACCCTGTTGAAAGTCCAGAAATATCTTTTGGATTAGAATGCAACCTTTCAAGCTTTTGAAGCATAGGCATTACAAGTTTAGATACGCTCTCAAGTCCTTTTTTTCCTTTCTTCTGTGAAATACTAAACAAAGCTGCCTGTGATTTGTCTAGCACTTCCTCAGGAGAATTCTGTTCATTAAACGCATCGGTTACTATCGTTGATCCCGTATTAATAAGCTGCCTTGATATCGACTTATCGCGTATAATCGAAGAATAATACTCAACATTTGCAGCAGTCTGCACAGACTCAATCAAACTTGCAAGATACGACACTCCGCCAACTTCGGCAAACATACCATTCTTTTTTAAAGCATCTGAGACTGTATACAAATCAATCGGCTGATTTTCAATATATAAATCGTAAATTGTTAAAAAAATTTGTCTGTGTATCTCTTTGTAGAAGTCCCCCTCGTTTACTATATCCACAACTTTCAAAATAGCTTCCTTTTCTATAAGCATCGCGCCCAAAATAGCCATTTCTACATCTACAGCTTGAGGTGGAACTTTTTCCATTATGTTTGTCATTGTTACACCGACTTGCTCTATAAATACCTATATCTATGGTCAACATAAAATCAGTTGACTGTACTACTCCTTCTTGCTTATAACAGAAAGTTTTATTTTTACTACAACTTCAGGATGAAGTCTTACGTTTATTTCACAATTCCCAAGTTCTTTTATATTCTCAGAGAGGAGAATATCGCGCTTGTTAATTTTAAAGCCCTTTTCTTCAAAAATTTTTGAAACGTTTGACGCCGTTATCGAACCAAAAATTTTGCCATTTTCGCCAATTTTGACCTTTGCAACAAATTCTGTTGCTTCCATTTTAGAGGCAATCTCTTTTGCAACATTGATTACTTCTTCTCTCTGTTTTTCTAGCTTAGCTCTTTCTCTTTCCCAAATTTTAAGATTCTGGGAAGTAGCTTCCATAGCAAGATTTTGCGGAACGAGATAGTTTCTTGCAAACCCGGGCGAAACTTCTTTAACTTCGCCCTGACGCCCGACGTTGGTAACATCGGACCTTAATATAACCTTCATTTTTTCCTCCGGAACAATCTAAATCCATTTTTGCGAACGCAAAACGTCAATTAATTTACCGTAAAAGGCAAAAGCGCAAGCATTCTTGCTCTTTTGATTGCCGTGTCAAGTTCTCTTTGATGCTTTGCGCATGAGCCAGTTATGTGTCCTGAAAGTATCTTGCCTTGTTCAGTCGTAAACGCGCGAAGCAAACTTGCATTCTTATAATCTATTTCAATTTTGTCAGCGCAAAAACGGCAAACTTTTCTTCTTATTGGTCCGCCTCTTCTGAATTTTCCACCAGGCCGTCCTTGATCTTCAGCTGAACCTTGCGGTCTGACCTGTCCTGACAGCTTTTTTACATATGCCATTATTTTTTCCTCCAACCCTGCTTAAAACGGTATATCTTCATCATCACCGCCGACGCCATTATCAATCTGCGTAGATGATTCATTGACATTCTCAACAAATTTTGCGCCTATTGCCGCATTTTCCTGTCTTACTATCGAAAGAAACTGAACCCTTGAAGCCACAACTTCTAGGCGACTTTTTTTAGTACCGCCAGTTCCTTCCCACTTGTTTGTCCGAAGTCTTCCTTCCACATGGATAGGAAACCCTTTTTTCAAACGTTCACCGCATCTTTCCGCCGGGTCTCCCCAAACAATAACAGGAACAAACGTAGGGTCAGCGTCTTTCCATTCACCGGTAACAGTATCTTTTATTCTCCTGCTAATAGCTATATCAAACGAACAAACCGCCTTTCCTGTACCTGTACGCCTAAGTTCAGGATCTCTCGTAAGTCTGCCAACCATTATAACGCTATTTTGTTCCGGCAAGCGGAGGCTATTCTGCTGTTGGTTCATTCTGTTTTACCTCTGTCACTTGAGACTTTTCTGTTACAACTTCTACTTTTTTTGGAGCAGACTTTGCAACAACTTTTTTCTTTTCAATTTTAACCGTCAGAAATCTTATAACTGAATCGTTAAATTTAAAAAAGCTCTCAAGAGCATTAACCATCTCGCCATTGCCGCTAAGTTCCATACAAACATAACTTCCTTCACGGAATTTATTAACGGAATAAGCAAGTCTCTTCTTTCCTAGCTGCCGAACCGTTTTGACAATTCCTTTCGCGGCTTCAATGGTTTTCACTGCTTTTGCGGTAAGTTCTTCAACTTTATCCATCGGCAGTTCTGGAGAAATGATAAATACGCTTTCGTAATTCATGCTTTTACGCCTCCTTTTTGGAATTCCCTGAGGTATTTTGCGACCCCAGATTTAGCCTTACGCAAACACGCAAAGCAAAGTTCTACGCGCTATTATACAAAATAAATATTTTTTTGCAAGACTCAGATTAGTTCAGCAGGAAGGTCTATTGAAGATTGTTGAGTGTAAAATAATTCAGAGCGCTAAGGTTTCAAAAACGAAGACCATAAGCGCGGATAATCTTGTGTAAAGTTCCAAATCAGATTTGTTTATTTTTATCTAAAAGTCTCCTAAAAATCCCACCGCGGTATTTTTGTTTTATTAAATGATACGAGAAATTTTCTAGAGCAGATTAGATAAACAACGGCTAAGTTTCTAGCCATTTCGGATTTTAAGGTTTTGCTGGCTTTGGCCTTATACATATCAAATGATTGTCCCTTATCATCTATCAAATCTATCTCAACATTATTATCTCCGTGAAATATAAATTATCTCCGGATTTTGTATTGCTGATATGATTCAAAACTTCCATTATAATCATATTCTCAAAAAACATTTCCCAATACGGCGCTGGCAAATAGCGTCTCCACATCTTTATATCTTAATAAATGGATAAGCAATCCTGTGTCAGCAAAATATATTTTTGGAGTTTTTACAGCTCGTTTTGTAGTATTCTTAAAATATGGCGCGTTAGCAGGTAAATTATTCGGTTTGCGGTCAGTACAGAAAGTTAGTTCTTTGTAGTCGCATGCGAGATACCGCAATCTCTTGCTTTATCTTGTGTATTGAGCAAATTTCCTGCCCTTGCAGGTAAAACCTGTATAAGTATTTGAAACGAACTCACATTTTTTATGTTGATAATTTGCCTGACATCTCTCTCAACATACGTTGACAAATAGTTGTCATAATAATCTTTCGCGTTTTGCATGGGTTTTTCTCTGAGTTCTTCAAAAGAAAAAGGCAAAAGCTCAAAAAGAGCAATTCTTCCGGCTAAAAATTCGGCGGGTCTTGCCATCATAGCAAAACTTGAGAACCTGTAAGAATAAAATTGCCGGCTACTTTCTTATTTTTTAAAGCTGTAGTATATTTGTCAACATGCATTTTTATGTACGACAGTATTTCAGGGCATATCGTATTTCGTCTATAATTATAGATTTTTAAGATCTTCTACAAACATTTCATGCGTTTTGCGCTACAATAGTAGATAATCTCAAGATTATATATAATGTAATCGACTATAGGAGCGTTAAGGGTATTTTAAATGTCTCATTTTTATGTAAAACCTGAAGCTATCAGAGAAAAAACTTTTTCCATAAGCGGAGAGCAAGCGCATTATGTATCCACTGTACGACGTTTTAAACCTAATGATGAAATAATGATTTTTGATGGGCTAGGGAATTCTTATAAAGCGAAAATTAATTCTGTAAATAAAAACGAAATCGTAGGTAATATTTTGTCTTCTTCATATAAAAAATCTGAATTTGTTTTAAAACTTTATACATCCATACCTAAAGGGGATAGATTCGAATGGCTCGTAGAAAAATGCGCTGAAATAGGGGTTTCAGAAATCACGCCTATCAATACTAAAAGAAGCGTAAATGCTAATTTTTCAAAAAATAAACTTGAACGATATGAAAAAATATCTATCGCCGCAAGTTCTCAATGCGAAAGAAATGACATTATGAAAATAAATGATCCTTTAGACTTCAAAATTGCATGCGCAAACGTATTAACAAACAATAGATACATGAACATATTGCCGTGGGAAAGTGAAAACAAAGTTCTTTTAAATCATTTGTCCTCAAGGTCGTCATCGTTTGTTGAAGCAAATATTTTTATAGGCCCTGAAGGCGGATTTGAAGATGAAGAAGTAGAACTTGCCAAGTCGCTTGGTATCAAAACAATAACACTTGGCAACAATATTCTTAGAATAGAAACTGCCGCAATTGTCGCAAGTATTTTAGTTCTACTGTTACATCAGCAACTTTAACTTGCTGCTTACTTGGCTTGTATTATTTGACTCGAACTTGTATTACTACTTGACTTGACTTGACTTGACTTATATTACTTGAATTTGTGTTACTTGTATTACTTACTTGACTTGATTTGATTTGATTTGACTTGGCTTRACTTGTGTTACTTGAACTTATATTACTTGTATTACTTGAACTTGTATTAGTTGTCGTTCTATTGTGTTGATGTAGTTAATGCAGTATATCTGTTTAAAATGAATATGCGAAAGTATATATAGCCGTATTAT
>JAIXNA010000049.1 GCA_020328135.1 Candidatus Endomicrobiellum dinenymphae | reverse complement strand
AAAAATATTTGTTACATAGATACATTAAATCTTGCTTGATATATTTTGTGTTTTTTCCATGTTTCATTCTTCTTTATCATTAGCTCATCTTTAACGCTAAAATGATATAAATTTTATTATATTTTGTCAAGTACTGTGTTTTAACATTAGACAATATTGTTAACTTTTGTTTATTAAGTTTCATTACCATATATTTGTGTTTATTATTTTAGTTATATTTTAATATCAACTAATGATAATAAGCGTTATTTATTATTTTTAGGATTATATACGTACATAGACGGTTCTATCATACCTATATTTTTTCTATACATATTTGAAAATATATATTTTGCAACCTTGTATGTTGTTAAAACGTCAGCCATCGCTCTATGGCTAAGCTCCACATCGGCGCCTATCGCATTTGCAATATTGCCAAGCTTGTTAGATTCGAAACTAAAATATCGTCTTGCAAGATTTAATGTATCTATGTAACAAATATTTTTTGCAGGCACGTCTGCTTGATAAAGTTCCTTATGCACAAAGAGCAAATCAAAAGAAGCGTTGTGGCATACAACAACGCTATCCCCAATAAAGGATATCACGTCCTTTGCAATCTCATTAAAAAACTGACAATCTTTAATCATATCGTCGTAAATATGATGTATCTGCGAGCATTCTTGCGGAATGGGTTGCCCGGGATTTACAAGCTTTTCATATCTTTGCTCAACGCCATTACATACCTTAAGCATTGCAATCTCTACTATCTTAGCGCCTTTTGAAAGATCAAGCCCCGTTGTTTCTATATCTAAAAAAACTAAATTATCCGGCGCTTTTGTAAAAATAGGTTTTATATTCGTTTGATATTTCATTTAATATTCCGTCGCTTTTAAAAAATCTTCTTTGTTGTTAAAGTCATATGCTTTACGATAATAAAGCGTTGCCTAAATTGTAAAAATTATCAGAGTCGTACGAATCAAGAGCGGTAACAAGTTTGAAATACTTTATTGCTAAATCATAATTCCTCAACTTAAAAAGCGCAGCGGCGCAATCTTCAATCTTCACATACATCCGCGTCCAAAATATTTAAATTTATGGCTTCGTCAAAATATTTTGCAGTCATAAAATATTACCCGTTAACAAAATAGTTGTTCGCTTTCTGCAGAATAACTTCTTTAGAATAGTTTAAATTTCTAATAGCGCGCAATCCTCAAGAAACTGCAATAAAACAAATAGCTGCGCTATTATGGCTAGCTATCAATTTTATCGGACATTTTTAACATATCAACAAACTACCGTCTTTTCGATTCCAGCTTTATTTACATTCTGCCAGCCTTCTTTTTGTAATAGGCTTAACATATCTTGAGTATGTTCTGCGCTTGAATGTATTATATGTATTGCAACATTTTTATTTTGTTTTGAAAGCCATTTTTGCAACATATCAAAATCTGCATGGTCCGAAAACACGCTATATTTTTTTATTTTTGCAATACTTTTTATTCCGGAGCGCGTCCTTTTGCCCTTAAGAATAAGCCCGGCATTACTTTCGGGGTTTACATAATTTACTATCATCACAAAAACATCTTTTCTTGTCAGCATTTGAGGCATCAGCCGCTCTGATTTACCTTTATCCATATCCCCGCTTGCGGAAAGCAAAATCATCTGCTTATCATAATTTCTTATCATTTGCAGTTTCGCTTCTGTAGGAAGTATAGAGCCGTTTTTATATACGTCGCTTAAAAACCAATCGCCGTAATTTTTTGTTAAAATTTCTTTTTGATACAGAGATGTTATGGCATTTGCGCTCGGAGATATAGAGTAAATTGGCATTTTCTTTGAAAGCATCCCTTCATCTTGCATTAATTTTAATTCGTACAAAACTTTTTGCGTTTTGTTAAAAGATAAGGCTGGAATCCACACAGTTTTTTTGTTATCGAGCGCTAGTTTTAAATCTTTTCTAAAAAGCTCGTATTGTTTTGCAATATTTTTATTTTTATCGCCGCCGTAAGTAGCTTCCATAAAAATTAAATCTACCGGCTCCGGAATGTCAAACTCGCCGCTAAATCTGGAGTAACCGCTGCCCAAATCCCCGGAAAATAAAACTTTTTTATTGTTGGATTGAAAAACTAAACTGGCAGAACCTAATATATGAGCTGCATTTATAAATTTAACCTTCAAAACGTCGGCAATATTAATATCTTTATCGTATCCTACTGCAACGAACCGCTCTTCTATTTTCTTAGTTTCTGTTTCACAACAGTTTTTGCATAATAAAAATTTAACATTTTCTTTTTTTTTTAAATCTTCTAACAAAATTTCATCGTTTGAATATTCAATAGATTTTATATTTTCTTTACATTCGTCGCTCCAATGAGCATTCACAAAATTGTTTTTGTCTTTAGCTTTCTTTCTCCGGCTTGCAGACCAAAACCATTTTCTTTTTATTAAATCAAACCCGTTTCTTTCTTTAAAAAAAGTTAAAGCAAGTTCTTTTGTCGCTTGTGTAGAATAGATTTTACCTTTAAACCCGCTATGTATTAAAAGCGGTATTCTGCCGCTATGGTCTAAATGCGCATGTGTTAAAAAAAGAGCGTTTGCATTAATAAGATTAGTTTGAATTTGTTGATTTTTTAACTCAACTCTTTTATTAGAAGAAATAGAATCATCATCAACTTCACTGGGCATAAAAAGTCCACAATCAACAATAACTTTACAACCTTCTGTTTCCAATAGAAAACAACTGCCTGAAACAGTTTCGGCAGATCCGTAAGGGGTTACGGAAACATCTGCAAAGATTATGGATATAAATAAAAACAGCGAAAAAATTATTGATATTATTTTGTTCATTTTATTTAAACCGCAACAAATACATGAAGAGTATTATTGCGAAGCGTTTCTCTCGTCTTAACCATACTCCCGTCAGGTTAACAACTGCCGTCTTCTCAATGCCTCGATAGGCTGCGCTCGCCGCTCCTCTTTTGTAAAAATAGGAATTTACTGCAACGTTTTTTCCTTCGCGCCTGCTGAAGCGCAACGTGAAGATAGGCGACAATTCCATCTTGTTGCGCCTGCTTTCTTTTTATTTTATAGTCTTTCTACTATACTTTTACATATTAGTTGCGCAGGAGGTCTAATAAAATGTCAATAAAACAAATATCGTAATCGTTACATTTTGTCCGGCGTACTTACGCCTAAAAGACTAAGTCCGTTCTGCATCGTTATCATAACGCCTTCAACAAGCTTTAATCTTGCGGAAGTAAGCGCTGAATCGTCGGTTAAAACGCGACATTTTTCATAAAACGCATGATATCTATCAGCAAGTTCTATTAAATACGCCGTGAAATGATGGGGACTCATTGTTTTTTCAGACATAGCAAGAGTATCGCAAAATGATGAAAGTTGTTTTATTAAATCTCTTTCTTCTTCTGTCTTAAGCAAAGCAAAATTTATATTTTTAATATCTGTAATAATATCATTTCTGTTTTTGCTTTCTCTGACAATAGAACTGCACCTTGCATTAACGTACTGTACATAAAAAACAGGGTTTTCGCCGGATTGTTTTTTTGCAAGTTCTAAATCAAACTCAAGCGGAGAATCCGGAGCGCGCAGTAAAAAGAAAAATCTACAGGCATCTTTGCCAACTTCATCAATAACGGTTTTTAAAGTTATAAACTCGCCTGCGCGCGTCGACATTGCAATAGGCTTGCCGCTTCTTACAAGAGAAACGAGTTGGTACAAAATAATACTTAAAGATTCTTTATTAAATCCAAGCATTTGAATGCAGGCTTTTATTCTTGCAACATATCCGTGATGATCCGCTCCCCAAAGATTTACAAGTTTTGAAAATCCTCTCTCAAGCTTAATTTTATGATAAGCCGCATCTGAAGCAAGATATGTATATCTGCCGTCAGATCTTTTCAAGACTCTATCTTTATCATCGCCAAACCTTGTCGAAGCAAGCCATAACGCGTTGTCATTTACATAGGCGGCGCCTTTTAATAGAAGATACTCGCACGCTCTATCAACTTTAGTTTTACCGTCTTTGTCTTTATCGGCGGCTATCTTTCCCTCCGAAAACCAGTTATCAAATTCTACGGCAAAGTTTTTTAAATCATTTTCTATCGTTTTTAAAATATCTTTCACGGCTTCGTGTTTAAAATCTATTTCGCTTATGTCTTTATTTTCAACAATCAAACGTTTCGCAATATCAATTATATAATCGCCCTGATAGTGATCTTTGGGAAAATCAATTTTCTCTCCCTTAAGTTGTCTGTAACGAATCTCCGTGGATTTTGCTAAAACTAACATTTGATTTCCAATGTCGTTTAAATAATATTCTTTTGATACATTATACCCAAGATGTTTTAATATCCTTGAGAGAGAATCCCCTATCGCAGCGCCGCGTCCGTGGCCTACATGTAATGGACCGGTGGGATTTGCCGAAACAAATTCCACCATAACTTTTTCTTTATTGTTTTCGGGCAAACTGCCATATTTATCTTTTTCTTTAAGAATTGTAACAAGCTCTCTATAAAAAACTTCATTCTTAAGATGAAGATTTATAAACCCCGCGCCGGCTATTTCGGCTTTCTCTATAAATTCCGAAATTTCTTTAATTATGATATCTATTATTTCTTGCGCTACAATTCTTGGGTTTGTCTTAATTTTCTTTGCTATAAGCATCGCGGCATTTACGGCAAAATCAGCATTGATGTTTTTAGGCGGGATTTCTACGCTAAATTTTACATCGTTTTCAATATCTTTACTCTTTAAATATTTCGCGACTATATTATCTAAAGCCGCTGTTACATTTTGCTTTATCATTTCCAAGTCTCGTACTTAATCTTTTCAGGCTGCCATCTGTTTCTCGGCGGATTCTTATCTGCAGGCTTGCCTATAACAACTAGAGAAAAAGCTTTTATATTTTCAGGAAGATAAAAAAGTTTTTCTATGGCTTTCGCTCTTTCTTCGTTTGAATAAATGCCGCACCAAACCGATCCATACCCTTTTGCAGTAGCTGCAAGAAGCATATTTTCCGTTGCCGCAGCGCAGTCTTGCGGTAAATATCCGCCATAAGCCGTATTTTGATCTCCAACAACTAAAATTGCAAGAGGGGTCTGCAAAATCATTTGCGCAGCTTGGTGAACTTCTGCAATTTTCTTATGCGTTTCTTTATCTTTTATTACCAAAAAAGAGCAATGCCTTGTGTTTCTCGCGGTAGGCGCAGACATGGCCGCATGCAAAATATACTCCAAATCTTCTTGCTTAACATCCTCGCTCGTATATTTACGAACGCTTTTTCTTTCAAGTAAAATATCCATTTTATCTCCCTTTTTTAAAGATTATATCAAAATTTTAAGAAGATATGGTATAATTGGCAAGATGAAAGATTTATTAACTAAAAATTTAAATCCTTCCCAGGCGGAGGCCGTATTTTGCGCTGAAGGACCTTTAATAGTCTTCGCAGGAGCAGGAACAGGAAAGACCAGAGTCATAACTCACAGAATTGCATACTTGCTTTCCTTAGGCGTTGCTCCGTGGTCTATTTTAGCTGTTACGTTCACAAATAAAGCCGCCGCAGAAATGAAACAAAGGGTCAACGATTTAGCGCCTCAAACAGGCGCAAATGTATGGATATCTACATTCCACTCATTTTGCGCATATTTTTTGCGCGTCGAAGCTAAAAAAATTGAATTAAATCCCGATTTTTTAATATACGACTTTGCCGATCAGAAAAACGTAATAAAAGACTGTTTGCATGAACTAAACATCAACGAAGAGAAGTTTAAAATATCAACTATAGTCAATAAAATAAGCCGCTCCAAAGACGATTTAAAATCTCCATCAGACATGGCGGCAAAAGCCGACATTGACGGCAACTTTGTTGGAGCCACAACAGCTACAATCTATCAACTTTACCAAAAAAAGTTGGACATGGCCGGCGCTTTGGACTTTGGCGACCTTATAATGCGTACAGTAATAGCGCTGCGGCAATACCCCTCGCTGCTTGAGCATTATCAAGAAAAATATAAATATATTATGGTTGACGAATACCAAGATACTAACCGCGCGCAGTATATGTTTGTAAAACTGTTGGCAGGAAAGTATCGCAATGTATGCGTCGTTGGGGATGACGACCAATCGATTTACTCGTGGAGAGGGGCGGATGTAACTAACATTTTGGATTTTAAAAAAGATTATCCGGAGGCAAAATCTGTTAAATTAGAACAAAATTACAGATCTGCTCCTAAAATTTTGACAGCAGCGCGCCAAGTTATAAAACACAACAGCAAAAGAATAGACAAACAACTGTGGACGCAAAATCCTGACGACGGATCTGTGTCGGTTGTAACAGCCGTAAACGAAAATGATGAAGCGGCAAAAGTTATAGACTTAATTTCGCTTAAAACACTTGGGAATCAATATAATCTTTCAGATTTTGCAGTTTTTTACAGAACAAACGCGCAGTCTCGCGCATTTGAAGAGGCATTTATAAGAGCAGGCATACCTTATGCCATCATAGGAACATTACGCTTTTATGACAGAGCGGAAATTAAAGACATTACGGCGTATCTAAAACTTATACACAATCCAAACGACAATGTAAGTTTTAAAAGAATTATTAACATTCCAAAAAGAGGAATTGGCAAAACATCTCTTGAAAATTTAGAAAATTTTGCAATTCTCAAGGATATATCTATTTGGCAAGCCGTTCCTTTTGCGCAAGAAGCGGGTTTAACAAAAAGCGCGGCGGCGTTAAACTCTTTTATGCAGCTTATAAAAACTTTTACAGATTTAAAAAATAATATTTCTGTTAAAGAAATAGCCAAAAAAGTTWTTACGCATTCCGGATATTTAAAAGATCTTGAAAACGAAAATACTCCCGAAACAAAATCAAAAATAG
>JAIXNA010000171.1 GCA_020328135.1 Candidatus Endomicrobiellum dinenymphae | reverse complement strand
CGCTCAAAGAATGAAAACATTAAATCTGTTTGTGGATTATTAAAAGATTTTTCGTGATTAAAATTTTTTCTTTATGCACAAACAGATTTAATGTTTTCATTCTTTGAGCGTTCTAAGGCATAAGCATTTGGATTATTTGAAATTACTAAAACAACCTGCGCAGGTTGTTTTAGTAATTTCAAATAATCCAAATGCTTATGCCTTAGAACGCTCAAAGAATGAAAACATTAAATCTGTTTGTGCAGAAAGAAAAAATTTTAATGATGAAAAATCTTTTAATAATGCAATACTAGAAGAATTAAAGAATGCTGATGTTGGTATTGTTTGTCTTGCGGGTTATATGAGAATGGTTGGACATGAAATAATAAAAACTTATCATGGAAGAATATTAAATATACATCCGGCTCTTTTGCCAAAGTTTGGCGGGAAAGGAATGTACGGGCATCGTGTCCATGAGGCTGTTATAAAAGCCAAAGAATCAAAGTCTGGAGCGACTGTGCATTTTGTTGAAGAAGAATACGATACCGGAAAAATCATTATACAACAAGAAGTTGAAGTTTCGGAAGCAGATGCTTCTCATGACGTTGCAAAAAAAGTTTTGGCTGTAGAGCATCAGGTATATCCAAAAGCGATAAAAAAGGCGATAGAATTTTTGTCTAAATAATTGATAAATAATCTTTGAAATATAAATAAGTGCAAGGAGTTAGAAAATGATACAGCGTTATACAAAGCCTGAAATGGCTGCAGTGTGGTCAGATGAAAACAGATTTGCAAAAATGCTTGAAGTGGAAATTTTTGCCGCTGAAGCGATGTCAAAACTCGGAACAGTTCCTAAAAAAGCTGTCGATACAATAAAGAAAAAAGCAAAAATTAATGTAGCAAGAATTAATGAAATTGAAGCTATTGTAAAACATGACGTTATAGCTTTTCTAAGCGCGATTGTTGAAACCACAGGATCTGATGGAAGATTTTTGCATTTAGGGATGACTTCTTCTGATGTTTTGGATACGGCCACCGGATCTCAGCTTAGACAATCGACAAAATTACTTATAGAAGAAACAAAGAAGTTGGCGGTTGTAGCGGCTAAATTGGCAAAGAAGTATAAAATGATTTCGATAATGGGTAGAACTCATGGTATTCATGCAGAACCGATGACATTTGGTTTGAAAGCTGCTTCGTGGTATTGTGAAATTATGAGATCTTTAGACAGACTTAACTTCGCTCTTGAAACAGTAAGTTATGGAAAAATATCGGGCGCTGTTGGTACTATGGCGCATTTAGACCCAAGAGTGGAAAAATATGTATGTCAAAAAATGGGTCTGAAACCGGAACCGGTATCAACGCAAATTGTTCCACGCGATAGACATTCCATTTATTTTTCAACACTTGCTCATGTGGGCGCAGGACTAGAGAGAATTGCTACAGAAATAAGGCATTTACAAAGAACCGAAGTTGCGGAAGCAGAAGAGCCTTTTGCAAAAGGACAAAAGGGTTCGTCTGCGATGCCTCACAAAAGGAACCCAATAATTTCTGAAAATGTATGCGGACTCGCAAGACTTCTAAGAGGGTACGCTATGACATCTATGGAAAATATTGCTCTTTGGCACGAGCGAGATATAAGTCATTCTTCTACGGAAAGGATTATGTTGCCGGATGCCTCCACAATTTTGCATTATATGCTTGTAAGAATGCGAGGATTGCTTACCGGGCTGAATGTTTATCCTAAAAATATGCAGATAAATCTTGATAAGACAAAAGATGTTATTTTCTCTGGCGCATTGTTGCTTTCTCTTGTAGACAAGGGCATGTCCAGAGAAGAGGCTTACGCAATGGCGCAGACTGCGGCCTTTGCCGCAAGAGACAATAAAATATCTCTTGAAGAGGCGTGTTTAAGAAGCGACGATATAAAGAAATATTTAACAGCAGCAGAAATAAAAAGAGATTGCGACGTTAAATCGCAATTTAAAAATATAGATTACATATTTAAACGTACATTTAAAAG
The DNA here is from genome assembly GCA_020328135.1 of Candidatus Endomicrobiellum dinenymphae. Taxonomy (GTDB): domain Bacteria; phylum Elusimicrobiota; class Endomicrobiia; order Endomicrobiales; family Endomicrobiaceae; genus Endomicrobiellum; species Endomicrobiellum dinenymphae. Next base: position 326 of record JAIXNA010000171.1, on the reverse strand, counting down.
TTAAAATAGGGGTTTTACAATCTGATGGGGGTTTTGAATTTAACTATGACAGATGAGCAAAAATTTTACATATAACTGACTTTATATGTAACGATTTGTCTTTGTATGATGATGGCAAAACCCCCATCAGATTGTAAAACCCCTATTTTAACTTTTAAATGTACGTTTAAATATGTAATCTATATTTTTAAATTGCGATTTAACGTCGCAATCTCTTTTTATTTAACAGCAGCAGAAATAAAAAGAGATTGCGACGTTAAATCGCAATTTAAAAATATAGATTACATATTTAAACGTACATTTAAAAGTTAAAATAGGGGTTTTAC
>JAIXNA010000048.1:5474-6777 GCA_020328135.1 Candidatus Endomicrobiellum dinenymphae | reverse complement strand
ACATTATAAAATGTATAGGCGCGCTTGCCTATTTGTTTATTGTCGTAAGTTTATGCGTAGCGTTTCGAAATTGCGCGGGAGATATAATTAATTCTTCTAAGCATTACTCTAACAACCATTGGCATAATTAATTATATCTCCCGCGCAATTTCGAAACGCTACGCATAAACTTACGACAATAAACAAATAGGCAAGCGCGCCTATACATTTTATAATGTTACAAATGTTTTTTTAAATCATACAACTCTTTATACTTTTGCCAGACAAAACAAAAACGCCAAAAATTCTTGCCGCTGAGCTTCATTCACTCTCCAAGTCAGCGCTACCGCGCCACAAACTACAAAAACTCAAAGCGAGCAAATATTCCATTATTCTCTATGTCTTTTTTACTTATTTGACAGATCATACAAATCAAAAAACAAATTATCTAAAACTGTTTGAGCATTTACATTTTGAAGCAGCTTAGCTCTTGAAGCATTAAGAAAATCCAATGCGAGCGCCGCTCCTTGAGGATATATTCTAAACTCTTTTTTTGCTTCAGCTATCATCGAATCAACACACTTCAACGCGCCGCGTCTTGCAGCATTTTTGGAAAGTTCCAAAAGATCTGAGATGTAGAATTTTTGAGTTTTTAATTTACGCCATGTAGAAAGCCCTTCGCTTTCTTCTTCGTTAACAAGTTTTACAGCATTCTCTAAAGATCCTTCGCTTAATTCAGCTATCTCCTGAGCTTTTACAGGGACCAAAGAATGGTTTAGCATAAGCCAAGTTGACATTTCATTTTGCCCTAGAGGCTGAAAGAACAACGTTTGAGAACGCGAAACTATCGTTTTGGGTATTGTCTCTTTATGTTTTGCAATTAAAATTATAACAGTATTCTCAGGAGGTTCTTCAAGTGTTTTAAGAAGAGAATTTGCCACCGTGAGATTCATTTTTTCTGCGGGTTCTATAATAAAAACTTTCCATTTTCCCTCGCGTATCTTTGTGGCAACTTCTTTTTGCATGTATCTTATTGTTTCAATTTTTAATATTTTTTGCTTTTCTAAATCCTCGTCTTCAAGCTCAGCCTGTTTAGCAAAATCTATAAAATGTAAATCAGGATGAATGTTCTTAGCTACTTTTTCACAAGAAACGCATCTGCCGCAGGCGCCGATATCAGTCTTTGTAAAATCATTTGTTGTACAATTTAAAATTTTTGCTAACTCAACAGCCACAAGACGTTTTCCTACGCCGCCTTGACCCATAAAGATATAAGCATGCGCAATTTTACCGCTTTTTATTTGGTTTAAAAGAATTTTTTTTA
>JAIXNA010000048.1:0-5464 GCA_020328135.1 Candidatus Endomicrobiellum dinenymphae | reverse complement strand
GCATAGATTCTCTTTCAATTCTATCGCCCGTTCCCCCGTATGATTCTTTGTTTAGTTTTTTTGCTTTATTTAAACCTTTAGAAGGCTTTATATCTAAATATATTGTCAACATTGGCATCAGTCCAAAAGAAGCAGCCATGTTAAGCTTATTTATCAGCGGCAAGCTTAGTTTTCTGCCGTAACCTTGATATGCCATCGTAGCATCTATAAATCTATCGCAAATAACAACTTTACCGGCCTTTAAAGCGGGCAAAACAAATTCTTCCACGTGCTGAGCCCTTGCAGCCTCATACAAAAACAATTCGCTGAGCGGAACAAAGTTTGAGCTTGGGTCTAAAAGAATACGCCTTATAGATTCAGCCAAAACAGTGCCGCCGGGCTCTCTTGTAAGCAACGCTTTATAACCTTTTTGTTCAAGATATTTTTTTAGAAGCAGCGACTGCGTAGTTTTACCGGACCCTTCCCCTCCCTCAATAGTGATAAAAAGATGTTGTTTTTTCTTCATTGTTTTTATATAAATCTCATTTTCTAAAGTTGCATCATCATTCCATATTTGTTTTTCAGATAAACTTGTTTCTATTATCTCTGTAAGCATGTCGTTTGCCATTATCATAGCGCGCTTGCGTCCTTTAAAACGGTTCGTATAACGGCATAATTATTTCATGGTTTTGATTACTTCTATAGTCAACTAACTTTATTAGGATCTTTTTTAAGGGGGCTTTTTTAAGCTTTTTTACAAATTCGCAAACCAAATATATAAACCTAAATCGCTTTTCCAGTTTTTGTACATATTTTATACAACAGAGAGTACTTGGCATTTTTGCCGATTCTTGATTTGTCAACCGGAACCCCTACTATGTATTATAGCATTTTAATCTGGAAATAGTATTTTTTCTTCGCGCTTCCCAAGTTCAAGTCGCCAACACAACGCTTACAGAAGTTTGCGCAAACAAGTAAGAAAGAAATAAGATGTTAATCCTTGTAGTTGTAGTTGTGTTTTATAAACTATAAACAAGGAGAAAGTTAAGTAATGGCAGTTATTTTTTGTTAGCAAAGAGGATAATGTTGATATATGGCAGGGATAGAATTAGTAAAATAAAAAGATTAAGAAATATCAAAGACTAAATGAAGAAGAACGTAATGAAGTAGTAGTTATGACCGCTCTAGCGGCGGACGAATGGCAAACTTCTGGACTGCTTCGTCGTTTTTTCTTTCCTTCTTTTGTCGCCTTTTATGTGATTTTAACTGCGACAAACGTTTACGAATATGCTATAAATGGCGTAGTCAGCTAACTTCGCAATAAGGATTATTGATAATGTTTTTAGAAAAAATATACTCGGTCGTTTTTGTGGTTTGTTTCATGGCGGGCGCTATGTTTGCAGAAAAAGCGCCAGATTTTTCACTCAAAGATATAAATGGAATCGTTTTTAATTTGTCTGCTTATAAAGGCAAAATAATTTTTTTAGATTTTTGGACGACTTGGTGTCCGCCTTGTAGAGCCGCGATTCCTGCCGTAAAGGAGTTGTACAAAACTAAAGCAACAAATCCTAACGTGGTTATATTGGGCATTAATGTCAACGAAAAACAATCGGCAGTGGAACAGTTTGTAAAAAATAATGGGATTAATTATAACGTCTTATTTGGCAACGATCAAATATGCAAAGATTATAGAGTAAATGCTTTTCCATTGTTTTTTATAATAGATACAAACGGCGAAATAATAGCGCGTTATGCGGGTTATTCGCCTGGTCTTGAAAAAGAATGGAACAACGCGATAGATAAATTAATAAAATGACTACCAATAATGTCACTGTTTTTATAAGTTTAGTTGCCGGACTTGCAAGTTTTGTAAGTCCCTGCGTTTTGCCTTTAATACCATCTTTTATTTCTCTTATAACCGGCGCGTCAGTTAACGATTTAAAGACGTCAAACAAATCATTGAAACATATATTTATAAAAACTTTGTTTTTTATTTTGGGTTTTTCTCTTGTTTTTATTGGACTTGGAATGTCTGTGAGTCAGTTTGGAAGTTTGCTTTGCAAATATAACGCAATATTGAGATACATCGGCGGTTGTATCATTGTATTGTTTGGGCTACATATGTGCGCAGTATTAAAAATCAATCTTCTGTATAGACATTTTTCTTATGCAGGCAAAAGCCCGCCCTCAGCGCTAACAAATATAGGCATATTTTTTACAGGCGCGACATTCGCTTTAGGTTGGACGCCGTGTATTGGTCCGGTTTTGGCATCAATTTTAATTGTTGCTTCAACTCAAGAAACAATTTTAAACGGGTTTTGGTTGTTGGTATTTTATTCTTTGGGTTTTGGCATTCCGTTTATGCTCGCCGCTCTTTTTGTAAATAAATTTTTAAGCGCCTTTAATGTTATAAAAAAACATTATAAAACAATAGAAATCGCATCAGGAATATTGTTGATTTTTACTGGTATATTACTCATCGCAAACGGGTTTTCTAAAATCACATCGTTTGTACTTTCTATTATTTAAAAGTAGTATAAACGATCGGAAGAGGTAAAAGCTGATTCTATAATTTCTATTTTGTTATCATCTGCGGCAGCAACATCAAAACGAATATCATTTTTGATATTATTCTGTTTGACGTACGTTATTGCTGACTTAATAATTTTTTGTTGTTTTTTAAATGTTACTGCTTCTTGAGGAACGCCGCTATATAAAGATTTTCTGTATTTAACTTCAATAAAAACTATAGCGTCTTTATGCTTTGCTATTATGTCTATCTCGCCAAATTTTGTACTGAAATTTGTTTCAATAATTTCATATTTTAACTTTTTTAAATGCTCAACAACTTCTTTTTCTTTCCCGAAACCAATATCTTTGGTTGTTTTCATAAAATCCTTGCGTATAGCCAAATCGCTTTAAGTTGCTCTGTTAAGTCTTACCGACGCGTCGCCGCCGCGGGACTTACGACGTTTGCAAATCGCGGCAAGCTATAGTCAACTAAATGTTAAGTTTTATCTGAGAAACGATATCGCTTATGGGGGCAAAGGTTAATCTATGAAGCGGGCATGGACCGTACTTTTCCAAGGCTTCTATATGTTTTTTCGTGCCATAGCCTTTGTGTGTTTCAAATCCATAAATAGGGTATTGCTTTGCATACCCTGCCATCATTCTATCTCTAGCGACCTTAGCAAGAATCGAAGCAGCCGCAATAAGCGCGCTTTTTGCATCGCCGTTAATAATTGTTTCTTGATTAATAGATAGGTTCGAGACTTTACGATTGCCGTCTATTAAACAAAAATCAGGCTTTACTTGTAATCTAAACACAGCCCGCGACATTGCAAGGAACGTTGCCTGCAAAATATTGACCCTATCTACAGTTTCATTATCAACAGCTTCAATAGCGTAAGCCAAAGCTCTTTCTTTTATTATTTCAAAAAGCTTTTCCCTTTTCTTTGGCGACAACTGTTTTGAATCGTTTAAATCTTGGATTATTATACCTTTGGGAAGAATTACTGCAGCTGCAACCACGGGCCCTGCCAAAGGACCTCGCCCAGCTTCATCAATGCCTGCAACGGCATCATATCTTTTATCGTAAAAGCTACTATCAAAAGAGAACGTTACCATTCGTTTGTGTAATCTTAATTTGCAGCAGAAGCTTGCGCCGGGGATTCTTTCTTAGCAAATCTTCTGGAAGAATCTTCAGAAATTCTTGCAGCCTTACCTGAAAGATTTCTTAGATAATACAATTTTGCCCTGCGCACTTTTCCACGTCTCACAACTTCAATTTTTTCAATGCGAGGGGAATGAATAGGAAAAATCCTTTCAACTCCTATTCCGAAAGAAATTTTTCTTACTGTGAAAGTTTTTGAAAGTCCGCTGCCTTTCACACGTATAACTACGCCTTCAAAAACCTGTGTTCTTTCGTTTTCACCTTCAACTATTTTAAAATATACTTTTATTTGATCACCGGATTTGAAAGATACTCCCAAATCCCTTTTCTGCGCCAACTGAACATGCTCTAGTAATAACATTTTACTACTCTCCTTTATGAACAACAAAACAACTTGGACTAGTAAGAAATACTATAGCCAACTACCCCAACTACCTTTTATTTTTCAATTTCTACTTTGTCTTTCAGTAAATCCGGGCGACGTTCCTTCGTTCTTTTATACGACTCTTTTGCGCGCCACTCGCCAACTTTTTTATGATCCCCCGACAAAAGTACCTTTGGAACTTTATGACCCTTAAATACTGCAGGTCTTGTGTAATGAGGATAATCTAACAGCCCATTATAGAATGAATCGTTTTTTACAGAATCCTCCTCTTTGACAACTCCGGGAAGCATTCTTGCAACACTATCAACTAAAATCATTGCGGGAATCTCTCCACCGGTAAGAACATAATCACCCACCGATATCTCTTCATCAACATAATTCATAACACGCTCATCAATACCTTCATAATGCCCGCATACAAGAACTAAATATTTAAACTCCGCAAGGTTTTTTACAATTTTATTGTTTAGCGTTTTACCCTGTGGCGACATATAAATAACATATGGTTTTGAATATGGATTTTTATAAGAGCTGTTTTTCCTTTTGGCGCCCGCGTTTTTTATAGCATTGTACAACGGCTCGGGCTTCATAATCATTCCAACGCCGCCGCCAAAGGGCTTATCATCAACTTTTTTATGTTTGTCTTCAGAGAAAAATCTTATATCAATGATATTAATTTTAAGAAATTCTTTTTTTGTCGCTTTGCCTATTAAACTTTCCGTAAATGGACCTTTAAACATTTCAGGGAAAATTGTAAGAATGTCAATCCTCATACACGCAATAACCATTATATTCAAAGAAATCGTCAGCCAATTTCACTTGACCATAAATGTCTTCATGCTCTTTAGGTAAAACAACAAAAATTTTCTTCCTTGTAATATTTACCTCTTTTACTACATTTTTTAATGCAGGAATCAAGACTTCTTCATTGCAATATTTTACAATCCAAACGTCGTTGCTGCCAGTTAATATAGCATCCGAGAGAAGCCCCAGACGGACTCCATTTTGATCAAAAACCTCAAAACCCAAGATGTCGGAAATCTTCCACTTTAAATCGTTATTTTTCAGATCCATTTCCTTACTCAACTACTTCGACAGTTGCTCTTTTGTTAAGTTTTGCAGAAGCTGAATTCACAATAATTCTTATTGCCTTAACAATCCTGCCTTCTTTACCAATAATCTTGCCTCTGTCTCCATTGGCGACTTTTAATTCCAAAACCGTTGCTTTCTCTCCTGCAATTTCTCTAACTTCTACCTGTTCTGGACTGTCAACTAAAGCCCTCGCAATCAAAAGCACAAGTTCTTTCATAAGTCCAGAACAGGTAGAAGTTAGAGAAATTGCAGGAGAGAAAGCAACGGTTTTGGAATTAAAAGTCGCCAATGGAGACAGAGGCAAGATTATTGGTAAAGAAGGCAGGATTGTTAAG
>JAIXNA010000170.1 GCA_020328135.1 Candidatus Endomicrobiellum dinenymphae | reverse complement strand
AGGATTCATCGCTCACAAATAAAGCAACTGCAAACAATGAAAAAAATGTTTTTTGGCATTGTTTGCAGTTGCTTTATTTGTGAGCGCGTCTCCTTGTGCAACTCCAATTAAACTTTCTTTGTGGGATAAGGTTGCTGCTCCTCATGACGATTCTGTAGAGGGTTTGGAAATCGGCATTGGAACGTGCACTCTTGAATTGTCAGGCATATATTGGAATCTTATTTATTCTCGAACTGATGATGCGACGGCATTGCAGACGAGTCTCGTTACAAGATCAAAACAGTTTGTTGGTTGTCAAACAGGATTCATCGCTTTTTCGGGAAATTTTAAAGGTTTATCGCAAGGCATTATAAACTGAAATGAAAACGAGGTTTGTGGCATACAGCGCGGTTTTTCAATAAAGCAAAATCTGTAAGGGGTCTGCAGCTTGGTTTTGTAAATATAACTGAAAACATGCGTGGGATACAGATTGGTCTTGCTAATTTCATTAAAACAGGCAAGCTTCCTGTAATGGTTATAGCAAATGCAAAGTCCTAAGATGTAAATGTTTAGGAAAAAATCAGATGAAAATAGTGTTGTGGAATGTAAACGGCATAAGACGATGTATGAAAAAATTTCATTGATTGGTTTAAAGATGAAGATGCCGATATTGTTTGCATACAAGAAACAAAAGCTGATGAAGTGCAATTTCCCAAAGGGTGCAAAAGAAATAAGAGGGTATAATTTTTATTGTTCTGTCGCAGAAAAAAGGCCATAGCGGCGTTGCCGTTTTGGTTAAGAATAAACGCGAAATCTGTAAGTACAAATATCGGAAATGAAAAATTTGATAACGAGAGAAGAATACTCGGGACGACGGAGCATAACGAGAATGTTTGAAATATAAAATAGAATTTTATGATTGCTTTATATAGATTGTTTTTTATATCTAGGGTATATTGTTGCCGCAAAATGGAAAAACTACCTGAAAGAGAGAAGAGAGCATAGAAAATGATAAGAAAAATTAAGAAAGGATTAATCTTAATTCAAGTAATCTGTCTTGTATGCTTAATTGTAGCTGGCGTAGCTATTGCCGACGACACACATCAACAACGTTAAAAAGCTCAAGGAGCTGTGGCGGGGGCGGGTGCACATAAAAGAAGCAGAGTCGTATATTACTGAGATTACGGCATTAGCGGCGGAGTTGTATCCTATATGAGATATTGCCTCAAGGAAGCCATGTTAAGCGACCGTATATCGATCGGATATGACGGCGAAAGCGTTGGAATTAGTTTTGGCGTATTTTATAAAGCAAAAGGAAAAACAAATGAAACAACCTCAAAAGAAAGAAGTGAAAAAACCAAAGAAAAAAGTAAAGAAACAAAAGAGTTAACAAAACAAAAGTAGTTTGTTACAACGCAGTTATCATAACGATTCTCCAATCGCTCTTACGCTCTAAAGTAGTTTTTCATTTAGGCGGTAGTTCGTAAGAGCTATTGAATACTTCTTTTTATAATTTATCCTTCATTACTATCTACTATGTATGATCGGGTAATATTCTGGGTTAGTAATTACTGAACTAAGCAACCAACACCTCTTAGCGAGATTCCAAAAAATTTTTAGAAGATCACTCTTAGCGGCACTTTCTGTTATATTTTTTGCTATTGTTTCAAATCCACTAGTATAAGCCTCTTGGATTAGGGCACTATCACTATCACTAGATTGCCGTACTATTTCATACATGTCATCTATTTTCTTATACACATCTTCATTTTCTTTAATAGCGTCTTCCTCAGTTTCTGGCAATCTTAGATCATAGATAAGAATACCCTTACTATAGGTTACATAGTTATAATGCTGATTCTTTTCAAAAAAATCTTTACCGTAACTACTAACATCTAAACGGTTTAACTCTTTATTTTGGTAGAGTTCCCAGAGTGATGAATCCTTAAGCTTTATTAAATAATCTTTTACAAATTTCCTTTGCTTATCATCTGTTGGCAGAAACCTCTTATCCGAATGCGGAAGTATCTTAGCCAGCTCCCGCGCAAGCTTCCTCTCGGGTTTATTGTAAAGATACCAACTCACGCCGCCAACGATAATAGCAGCGCCAACGACTATCGCAGCGCAACGATAAGTGTGTTCTCCACAATACAAAGAAATCCTTCCATACAACGAAGAGGGTTTAGGATTATCAGGCAGGACAGGTGGAGTCTCAGACAGCGAACGGTCAGTCGCTTCGGGTTCAGGCTCTTTCTCTACAGATTCAACATCCGATAGGGGGGGGTACGCGTAACATCATTACCCTTATCGCTCTTACCGCATGAAGATAATATAATTGATAGCGACAATAATACGGCTATG
>JAIXNA010000169.1 GCA_020328135.1 Candidatus Endomicrobiellum dinenymphae | reverse complement strand
AATTACGGACGGTTATACAAAGATAATAGACGAAATTGTAGCTGCTAAAGAAAAAGAAGTTATGCGGGTATAAGATTTTATGGTCAAATAAAGAAGGGAGGGCTAAAATGACTTATCAAATTGATGCGGCAGTATGTGTGGGGTGCGGGGCGTGCGCGGGCAACTGCCCTGTTTCAGCCATTGAATCAAAAGATGACAAATGCTACGCAATTAAGCCTGATGTATGCGTAAGCTGCGGAGCATGTGAATCGACTTGCCCTGTAAGCGCAATTTCGCAAAAATAAGGTAGATTTTTGATACCCGTACACGTAGCTATTATAATGGACGGGAATGGCAGATGGGCTGAGAGAAGATCTTTACCCAGAGCTTTTGGTCATAAGCAAGGGGTTAAAACCGTAAAGAGGATTGTTAAGGCTGCAGGTAGTCTTGGCGTCAAGGTTTTGACCCTATATGCTTTTTCTACTGAAAATTGGAAAAGACCTCGTACGGAAATAAAAACGCTATTCTCTTTGTTGGAACAGTTTATTAAAAAAGAATTGGAAGAATTAAATAATTCCAGCGTTAAATTAAGAATTTTGGGCGATTTGTCAAAATTTCCTGAAAATCTAAAAGCTGAAATTGAAAACGCTTGTGAAATTACTTCTAAAAATACAGGTCTTGAGTTGAATGTGGCTTTAAATTATGGCGCAAGGCAAGAACTTTTGCATGCTTTTGAAGAAATGTTAAGGCAAGATATAAAAAAGCCCACAGAAGAGTTGGTGTCATCTTTTTTATATACCGCGGGACAGCCTGATCCAGATCTGCTTATCCGTACTTCCGGAGAGCTTAGAATGTCAAATTTCCTTTTATGGCAAATAGCGTATTCTGAAATTTATATAACGGATAAACTCTGGCCGGATTTTACACAACATGATTTAGAAAATGCAATAGCCGAGTTTAAAAAAAGAGAGAGACGCTTTGGTGGAATTTAATATCTGTCAAATTATTTGGAGAACTAAATAATGTTATCAACTAGAATTTTGACGGCTCTTGTCGGGATACCTCTTATTTTCGTATGTATATATTTCGGCAGTATTCCATTTTACTTACTCATGTTTATAGTGTCATTTTTTTGCGTTAAAGAGTATCTTGTCATTTCAAAAAAATATAATCCTCATAGCGCAACGTCGCTTGCAATGTCTGTTGTGTTTTTTTTGTTTTTATATTTCTTTGATATGTTTCCGTATGACAAAGTTGCGATTTCGGCAATAATAATGATGTTTGTTTTCTTTTTTATAGAAGTTTTTGGCGAAAATCCAAACTTAAGCGTCGGAAGAATTAACGTGTCTTTTTTTGGCTCTTTTTTTATTCCGCTTTCTTTAATGCATATGGTTTACATACGTAATTTATGCAACGGTATGAAATTAATATTTTTCATTTTCATAGTTGTTTGGGTTTTAGATACTGCGGCTTATGCTTTTGGGATAATGTTTGGAAAACATAAACTTGCAAAAAATGTCAGTCCTAAAAAAACAATAGAAGGCGCTGTTGCCGGAATTATTTTTGGCATGCTAACGGCATATTTGTGCAGATATATATTTATGAAATATGTTTTAACGACAAATGCGGCGCTGATGGTTGGACTTGTGATTGCTGTTACTGGACAATTTTCGGATCTTGCAGAATCGCTTATTAAAAGGGACGGGGATATTAAAGATTCTGGTAAAATAATACCTGGTCATGGCGGTGTTTTTGACAGATTTGATTCCTATATATTTGCATCGCCGGCTGTATATTACGTTCTGCAAATTCTACGATAAACAAGTCAGAGGGTTTTTGATTTATTCGCAATCGGAATAAAATAATGAAAAAAATAACTGTTTTGGGCTCGTCAGGCTCAATAGGAGCGCAGGTTCTTGATATAGTTTCTAAGATGAAAAATTATGTTCGCGTTGAAGGTCTTGCCGTTGGTTCAAATATAAAACTTCTAAAGTCTCAAATCAAAAAATTTAGACCTCGCGCAGCATCAGTCGGCAGTCAGTCGGATGCCCAAATCTTAAAACAATGGTGTAAATCAAACAGTGTAAAAACAAGTATCTATAGCGGTGAAGAAGGATTGGAGAAACTTGCAACGCTGCCTGATGTTAGTATGGTTTTTGCTTTTATTGCCGCAATTACCGACTTCAAGCCAACAGAACCTACAACTGAAGCAAAAACCATACTAACATCAGGCAGCGTTGCAAGTTTCTCCAATCCTTCTTCACCGCTATAGATACTTGTTTTTACACTGTTTGATTTACACCATTGTTTTAAGATTTGGGCATCCGACTGACTGCCGACTGCCCAAATCTTAAAACAATGGTGTAAATCAAACAGTGTAAAAACAAGTATCTATAGCGGTGAAGAAGGATTGGAGAAA
>JAIXNA010000168.1 GCA_020328135.1 Candidatus Endomicrobiellum dinenymphae | reverse complement strand
TGTCGCCTTTTCTTAATGCAAATTTCTTTATCTGCGAGGGAGAGATGTATATATCATCCGGACCCGGCAAATAATTATAATCTGGCGAACGCAAAAATCCAAAACCGTCGGGCAAAACGTCTGGCGTTAAGAGATAATTTAAATGCTGACGAGGTAAAAAAAAGAATTGGTTCTCAAATGCCTTTGGAAAAAAAGACTAAGCTTGCAGATTTTGTAATAGACAACTCCGGTTCAAAAAGAGAATTAAAAGAAAAGATAATTAATTTATATAAATTGTTGACATCTGGAGTAGAATAATATAGAATCCCTCTATTCTAGCTTATAAAGATGTCTTTTCAAATCAAAAGAACAATCGCGATGCGATAGCCTAAAGTATACAAATGAAGACGCTTCAGAATAAGGATCTCTTTGTAAACAATCAAAACAGCATGTATATTTAAACTCTGGAGGGAGTCAATGGAAAAGGATAGATCTATGAATATGTCAGTTTTATCTAAACGCACAATGATGGAACTGGTAGAAACCGCAAAGACGCTCAAGCTTGAAGGCGTTGCAGGTTTAAGAAAACAGGAACTTATAGCAAAAATTTTTGAAGCTCAGTCAAAAGAAAACAAAATGGTTTATGACGAAGGCGTGCTGGAAATTTTGCCCGACGGTTTTGGATTTTTGCGTTCGCCAGATTATAATTATTTGCCGGGTCCGGATGATATATACATCTCTCCCTCGCAGATAAAGAAATTTGCATTAAGAAAAGGCGACACAGTCGCAGGGTATGTGCGTCCCCCTCAAGCTCAGCAAGAAAGATATTTTGCTCTTCTGCAGGTAAAATCGATTAACGGACAAGAAAATCTTGAAGGTATAAGGGACAGGGCTCTTTTCGATAATTTAACGCCTCTATATCCCAATGTAAAAATAGTTCTTGAAACGAGAAAAGAAGAAGTATCTACAAGAGTTATAGATATGCTTGTTCCTATTGGCAAAGGACAGAGAGTTTTAATTAATGCTGCTCCAAGAACCGGCAAAACTGTTCTTTTACAGAAAATTGCTAACGCTATCACTGAAAATAATCCGGATATTACGCTTATGGTTTTGTTGATAGACGAAAGACCTGAAGAAGTTACGGATATGCAGCGTTCAGTTAAAGGAGAGGTTATATCTTCAACTTTTGACGAACCGTCAGACAGACACATACAGGTTGCAGAAATGGTTATAGAAAAAGCTAAAAGAATGGTTGAGAATGGGAGACATGTTGTTGTTCTTTTGGATTCCATTACAAGACTTGCAAGGGCGTATAATACGGCAATACCTTCAAGCGGAAGAGTTCTTTCCGGCGGACTTGATTCTAACGCATTACAGAGACCGAAAAGATTTTTCGGCGCTGCAAGAAATATAGAAGAAGGCGGTAGTCTTACAATTATAGGCACTGCTCTTGTTGAAACCGGAAGCAGAATGGACGATGTTATATTCGAAGAGTTTAAAGGAACGGGAAATTGTGAAATTTATCTTGACAGAAAGCTCGCGGATAGAAGAGTATTCCCTGCTATTGATCTTTTGCGTTCAGGCACGAGAAAAGAAGAGCTTCTCTTAAATGAAGATGAAAAAAATAAAATGTGGATAATTAGAAAGTGGATGAGCTCAATGAACTCCATAGAGGTTATGGAAGAATTGAGAAAGAGATTGCTTAACTCAAAATCGAACAAGGATTTCTTAAAGCAAATGGAACTTTTCAGCGCAGAAGGACGATAATTAACGCTTTCTTCCTTTCTGATCCATACTCTCAACGCTTTATTAAATACTTCTTCTACATATTTTATTGTCCCATGCGCGCGCAACTTTTACTCGCTCTATAACTAACTCTCCCCTATCTGATAATATGTCCGATATTGCCTATATTATTCCAACATCATCCTTGCCAACTTCTCTATACTCAATTTCCTCTTTGCTCCTCCTCTTCTTTTCTTCTCTCATGACTATCCTTACTATCTTCTCAAATGCCCCACCGCTCCCATTAACAGCCTCAATCCATTCTACTTGTTCCCACATGCTTCTTTTTTTATTTCTTAGTCTTTCTATTATACTTCTGTATATTAGTTATGCAAAAGGTCTATTGGAATACGATTTGATTTTGGACATAATATACTTGGGGACGATAGAGAATATAGAGGTTCATTTATTCGTACTAGTAAAGATATAAACAAAGAAGGACATGCTGAAACCCATTATTATTTTCTTAATGAACTCAACGGACCTCTTGTTGAAGATTTGCAGATTACTGGTAGTATTAAAGCCAGTTTGGCAGCGATTTATATTTCAGAGAATGCTTTTGTCAAAAGTATAAATGTATGCAACGGAGCGCAAATAAAGGGAGATATTATTACGAATTGGGACACTACAAATTCTGCAATAATATCTCCCTTTATTTGC
>JAIXNA010000047.1:5490-7095 GCA_020328135.1 Candidatus Endomicrobiellum dinenymphae | reverse complement strand
GAAGAAAGAAAGATACTACGCAAATACAAATTATTACAGGCATTGTGAGCGTTTTGTAATCCAAGCTTGGCGGTTTGTATTGTAATTGTAGTTCTGTAAGAATTTTTGGAGCTTTTGTTTTGCTTGACAAAAGCGCGAAGATACGACGCAACAAATAAAAAATATGATAAAAAAATTACACGCTTATATTATTAGAGAATTCTTTTGGTCTTTTCTTCTTGGAGTTTTAATTTCTTCATTACTTATCATTTTACATGTTGTATTTGATCTTATRGATTCTTTCCTTTCAAAAGGAATTGCTTTTTTTCTTGTTTTAAAATTGTTTGTTTCTTATCTTCCAAACATTTTAACGCTTGCCATACCAATGGCTGCGCTTTTTGGAATATTGCTTGCTTACGGAAGGCTCTCGTCAGACAATGAAATTACAGCAATGAAATCTTCAGGCTTGGATTACAAAACGCTCACAATGCCTGTAATAATTTGTATTTGCGTAGTATCTTTCTTTCTTCTGTTTTTCAATCATTTCTGGGCGCCGGCAATAAATGCCAGCGCTAAGTCGCTCGCTGAAGAAATAATAACAAAAAGACCTCTTGTTAAATTTAATGAAAAATCAATAACGGAGATCGGAGAATATCATATATACGCAAACAAAGTTGACAATAATAACAACTCTCTGTATGGAATGAGCATATACAAATTCGGAGACGACTCAACCAAAAATAAAGAGACTGAAACAAAAAATATTTTGCCGCAAAATGATAAAGGTTCTTGGCGTATAACAGCTTCTTTTGCGACAGTAAAAGCTTACGAAAACGGCGTGCAGTTTACCATGCATCATGGCTACTGGCAAAAGGCGCATCCGGAAAATTTAAACGCCATGTCGCATATGACTTTTAAAACTTACGTTTTTTTTATACGCATGGACGATGTTGTTAAAAATCGCGGTTTAGCGCCGTCAGAAATACAATCCCATAAATTACTTAAAACTATAAGAGAATATAAGAAACAAGGTTTTACCGCTGCAGATTACGAAAAAGATTATTGGTACCGCTGGGTTTATGCTTTTGCGCCTTTTGCTTTTGCGCTTGTCGCATTGCCTATAGGAATAATGGCGGGAAAAGGCGGAAAGGCCATAGGCTTTGGAGTGAGTTTTGCCGTTATTTTAATTTATTATACGCTACTTGTGCTTTCCATCGAATTAGGAAAGAAAGAATATGCCCCTATTGGAATTATAATGTGGCTGCCAAACTTTGTAATTACAATAATTGGAGCAAGTTTATTTATAAAAATGGTAAAAAAATGATAAAAATTCTTTACAAGTATATTATTAAAACCTTTACAAGTATTTTTCTGTTTACTGTATTGGCTTTTGCGCTTGTGGTGGCAATATCAGGGTTGTTTGATAATATAAGCAATGGCTTTTATGCGAAATACAAAGCTTCTTTTGATTTAATAATCTTACATTTAATTACAAATCTTCCGGAATGGCTTATGCAGGGTCTGCCTATAGCAACTCTCTTAGCTTTATTATTTTCCCTCGGAAATCTATCAAAAAGGAACGAAATTACAGCAATGAAAGCCGCAGGAATAAATGTGTGGCGAGTT
>JAIXNA010000047.1:0-5480 GCA_020328135.1 Candidatus Endomicrobiellum dinenymphae | reverse complement strand
TGTAATGGGATTTATTATAGGGATAGGAGATTTTGCAGTAAGAGAAATTGTTGTAGCTAAAACAAGTTTTTACAATGAAATAATAAAAAAAGAAAAAATAAAAAAAGAGGAGATATCGATTAAAACAGATTACCACAATCAAATAGTTACTCTTCCAAACAATGTTAGAATGACAATAGGTCATTTAGATACGCAGGCTAATACAATGAAAAATGTTGTGATGGAAAAATATAGCCCAGATTTTGAAATACAACGCCTTGTTTTAGCTGAAAAAGCGACTTGGGAAAGCGGAGCGTGGATTCTAGAAAATGGCGTTATGAGGAATTTTGACTCTGATTTTTGGCATGAAATTTATTTTAAGGACTATAATTCAAATATGTCTATGGCGCCTGAAGATATGACAATAAAAGACACAAAAGACATACGTTACGACGCAATGAATATATCTGAATTTAAAAAATATATAAATCAGCTAAAAACTTTTGGTCAAACGGCAATAAAACCAATAATTATTTTAAACACGAGATTTGCATCTGCTTTTTCTCATGTTGTAGTAATGATGATAGGCGTGCCGTTCGTAATGGGATTGGGAAGCAAACTAAATAGAATATTAAGCTTTGCGCTGGCTTTAGGCGCAGTATTTGCTTTTTGGGGAACACAAGCAATAACAAGATCGCTGGGTGAAAATTTTATACTTTCGCCAATTGTTGCCGCCTGGCTTCCACACATTATATTTTCAACAATAGGCATTTATTTCCTGATTGGAGTAAAGAAGTAACTGTATTCCATCGATGTATTAATTTTGAGAGGATACGCTATGCATATACCAGACGGATTTCTAAACAACAATTTAGCAGGAGGTTTCATTGCTGGCGCATTGGGAATGCTTGGATACTGTTTAAGCAAAATTCTTAAAACTGTAACCATTTTCACAGGAGCGCTTATGGGAAACAACGGAAACTCAAACATAGACTCCGTATCTTTTGGATTCTCTGACAATGCAGGTAAATATTTCCAAAATTTGGCAACCATTGCTATCTGGGTATTTGCTTTTCAAATGTTTAACATCCCTATACAATCAGCAACATCAGCCCATCTTATTGGCGGCGTATTTGCAGCCGTATTAGCCGGTCCTCTTGAGGGTTTTGTAATAATGTCATCGGTACTTATAATACAGGCCTTATTCTTTTCGGACGGAGGAATTCTTGCGCTTGGAGCAAATATTTTCAACATGGCTTTTGTAGGTTCTTTTCTTTCATATTACATGTACAAAACATTTTTAAATAAAAATCATTATCTTGCAATTTTTGCCGCATGCCTATTTTCAGTATTAGCCGGATCGCTTTCATGTTTAATTGAGCTTAGCATTTCAGGCGTAGTATCATTTCTAACAGCGTTTGAAGATATGATGAGCATGCATCTCGTCGTAGCTTTGTTGGAAACTGGTATAACCTTAGCGTTGCTTAAAATGTTTAAAAATTTAACGAGAGATGCAGATGAATAAAAAACCATTTGTCATTACAATTCCTATACTTGTAGTTTTGCTTGCAAGTCTGTTTGCTTCCAAACGCCCAGACACATTAGAAACAATAGCAATAAGTTATAGTTTTGAAAGTCAAGCAAAAGAAATATCTTCATTATTTACGGGATACTCTTTTCCTTTTATCCACAATCAATTTATGTCTTCTTTCTGCGCCGGGACAGCGGGACTATTTATCATTTACATTTTTTATAAAGTTATTAAGCGTTTTGTAAAGTAAAAAAGTAAATTTGTAAAATGGACAGAATAATGAATAAAGCAAACGCAAAAGAGCAGATTTTAAAATTGTTAGAACTTGTGCAAAATGGACAGATTTCCCCCAGCGACGCTTTATTAAAAATGCAAGTTGCTCCGTTTGAAGATTTGGGTTACGCCAATATTGACTATCACAGAAGTTTGCGGCAAGGCGCGGGCGAAATAATTTACGGGCAAAACAAAACGTCTGAACAAATTAGAGACATTCTTTCCAATATGCTTGCTAATGGCTTAAACAACATTATTATTACACGTATTTCAGAACGCTCGATTGATTTCTTAATTGAACAAAAAATAGATTTAGAATACTATTCCATTGCAAAGCTTGCAGTTGTCAACCGCGATAAAACAGTCAAAAAAGTAGGCTCTGTTGTTGTTGCATCTGCAGGCACAAGCGATATGCCCATATGCGAAGAGGCGGCAATTACAGCTGAAGCGCTAGGCAGCAAAGTTACGCGTCTATACGACGTAGGCGTTTCTGGAATTCACAGACTATTATCCAAACATAATACTCTTGCAACAGCGCGTGCGATAGTGGCAGTTGCAGGTATGGATGGAGCGCTTGCAAGCGTAATAGGAGGGCTTGTGAGCTGCCCTATTATAGCCGCGCCTACAAGCGTCGGTTACGGCTCTAACTTTAGCGGTTTGTCAGCGTTGCTTGCGATGTTAAACTCTTGCGCAAATGGCGTTTCGGTAGTTAATATTGACAATGGTTTTGGGGCAGGCTATATTGCTAATCGCATAAACAAAATGGAGAGCATTAAATGAAAACGCTTTTTTTAGAATGTTCTATGGGAGCTGCAGGCGACATGATAACAGCCGCATTGTTTGAGTTGCTTAACGATAAAGAAGCTTTCTTAAAACAAATAAATTTCATCGGACTTCATAATGTTAAATTATCTTCCGAATTAAACGTTAAATGCGGTATCGTAGGCGCTCGTATAAAGGTAACGGTTGGCGGTATAGAAGAAAATTCAGAGGACGAAAATATTGTAGCGCCAAAACATAATCGCGTCCACTGCAGTGTGGATGATTACAAGCATGCGCATGAACGCAACCATATAAATCTTGAAACAGTTGGAAACATTATTGCTAAATTAAATATTTCCGATAAAGTTAAAACCAACGCTTCAAATATATATCATCTAATTGCAGAAGCAGAAGCCGCTGTTCACGGAAAAACTATTAATCAAATACATTTTCACGAAGTTGGAAATATGGATGCCATAGCTGACATTGTAAGCGTATGTATATTAATGGAAATAATTTCCCCTCAAGAAATAATTGTATCGCCAATCAATGTTGGCGGCGGATTTGCGCATTGCGCGCACGGCGCGCTGCCTGCGCCAACGCCTGCCACAGCTTTTATATTAAAAAACGTCCCTATATACTGCAGTAATATTCAAGACGAATTGTGTACGCCAACAGGAGCCGCAATTATAAAATATTTTGCAACGCATTTTAAACAAATGCCTCTAATGCGTATTCAAAAAATAGGTTATGGTATGGGTTCAAAAGATTTTGACGCAGCAAATTGCGTCAGGGCGTTCTTAGGAGAAACAAAGAATAATGCCGCCATGCAAAATGAACGGATCGTTCAACTGCAATGCAATTTAGACGACATGACGGGCGAAGCAATAGGTTTTGCCGTTGACTTACTGTTACAAGAAGGCGCGTTAGACGTTTTTACAACACCGATTCAAATGAAGAAGAACCGTCCTGCAATTTTATTAACGTGTATGTGCAATGAAAATAAATCTAATTTTTTTGCAGAACTAATATTGCAACATACGACTACTTTTGGAGTAAGAAAATTTATTTGCGACAGATACGCATTAAAACGTAATACAACAACTCAAGAAACTGTATATGGTAGAATACGCATAAAAACAGGAGAGGGTTATAACATAAAAAAATCTAAACCAGAATATGACGATGTTGCGAAAGCCGCTAACTTAAATGGCATATCATTTGACGAAGTTATAAAAAACTTAAGAGAACAGAAATGGCTATAAAACAAAAATATGAAAATTTAAAGCAATATATCTTAAGTCTAGATAGTCTTGTGGTTGCGTTTTCCGGAGGGGCGGATTCAACTTTCCTCTTAAAAACAGCCCACGATACGCTGGGCGATAAAGCTATTGCGGTAACTGCAACATCTTGTTCTTTTCCTCAACGCGAATTAAACGAAGCAATAGATTTTTGTAAAAAAGAAAACATACGCCACATCATTTGTAGTTCGGAAGAACTAAGTATTGAAGGCTTTGCGCATAATCCAACAAACAGATGCTATTTGTGCAAAAACGAACTATTCTCAAAAATATGGAATATAGCTAAAAAGAACGATATGCAACATATTGCCGAAGCTTCAAATATAGATGATAACAACGATTATCGACCCGGTCTGCAGGCCGTATCGGAACAAGGCATAAAAAGTCCTTTGCGCTATGCGGGGCTTAACAAAAGTGAAATTCGCAAACTTTCCAAAAAACTTGGACTATCAACATGGAATAAGCAATCTTTTGCATGTCTTTCATCAAGGTTTCCATACGGAGAAGAAATCACGCCGCAACGTTTATCTATGATAGACCGCGCAGAGCAAATACTTTTGGATACGGGACTTAAGCAAGTTAGAGTACGTCATCACAACAATTTAGCTCGCATTGAAACAGACGAAAAAGGACTTTGCGTTTTAATGCGCCGCAAAAATAGAGAGAATGTGTACAAGCAATTTAAAGAAATTGGATTCATCTACATTGCGATAGACATCTTGGGATATAGAGCTGGCAGCATGAATGAGACGTTATAGTCAAGCTACTCTGTGTTCTGTATATTGACCTTCGCTAAACAACTTCGACATAAGTCGTCACATTTGCGATGATGATCAGTCCTAATCGCCACTCCGCTTTCACTAAGTATATCTTCTTATAAACTCATTATTCTCATTTATATACCTTTTATTGTCCTCTATACTAATCTTTAAGCGACGGTTCTGATCCTCCATGTGACGGTTCATAATTTTCACTTCGTCCACCACAGAATTTTCTCCTATTTTATCTCTTGCCATTTGCGACTTTTTCCGCTGCTGCTGCTTTTCGAGATCACCATTCGATCTCTTACGTTGTCTATTGAATTGTTCAAATTTTGTGTTGAACAGCTGCTTTGCACGATGATCCGCTATTTCATCTACGTACGATTGACACGGGTCCGGTTCTGTTTCTGTCCGGGGACGATGTCTCTTATGACATCGTTCACACGGCCATATCTTGTCTGTTCTATAATAGTCGTCTTGCTCATATGAAACCTGCTCTTTAGGAGCTGCTACTATTGCTCCAGGCACTCTGTATTCAGGTCTTCTTGGAAAGATTACTTCTTTTGGTCCTTCTAGTTGAGCGGCGATGGCAGCTTCTACATCTTGCTCCATCACTTTTGCCGCCGCTGCTGCTGCTTTTGCTCGCATTTTTGCCACTGCTGCAAGGTGGCGCAGCCACTGAATATAACGAATACCATTATAACCCATTTCCAATCCCGCAACCACTGCGCTAGTGAAACTAGCCTTTGGAGCGACTTTTATAACAAGATCGACTGCTTTTATGTTAGGATTGTAAAAGGAATAACCAATCGTCCAAACAAGCGGGTTAATAAACGCAACAATAGCATTGCCGAAATTGTAGGCAAGAGGACG
>JAIXNA010000167.1 GCA_020328135.1 Candidatus Endomicrobiellum dinenymphae | reverse complement strand
ATGCCGCATGGATAACGTACATCAAATATGCTGATATATTTGACAATATGTTTGGACTGCTAAAATCTAAATTAATTTTCTCTGTCGCGTAATATACGGCAATATGCTCGCCGGTATTTCTTACTTCTTGTTTGTATGGTTTATTCCGTAGCGCATATTCAAATTTAGATTTTAGCAGTCCAAACATATTGTCAAATATATCAGCATATTTGATGTACGTTATCCATGCGGCATCAAATTTACTTCTATCATTTTCAGGCAGTATCTTATCTATATTTTTTACCGTCCAATCATGAAACATCATATCTATCCAAGGTAAAAATCGTCCCAAGACAGCCCACGTTTCCATATATTTACTTGCATTCAACAATTTATTCAAAATTTCAGTAATATACTCGATATCTTTTTTTTGCCGATTCTGCCATAGCGAATACCCTACTAACGACTGCACTGCAACGCCATGTAGGCTATTTACTGCATTGCCATAATAATCGTTGTCATCTCTTGTTTCTATTGACGATAAATACTCGTCGGGAATAAACACCAAAGCGTTTATAATGTTAAAAAGTTTTTGCGCGGTTTCATCTTTAAGTTGCAGTTCCCTATCGTATATTCGTTTAAATAATCTAAGCATGTCTATACGCGTATCATTCCAATCGATATACCCTTCAAAAAAATCCCTTTTTCTATCTTTTGGCAGCTGCTGTTTCAACGCCCACAATCCAAGCTCTATGATGTTTTCCCATTGAGGCACAGATTTGTCAACATCTGATAAAGCGCTAAATAAATAACCGATATATATAGGTTCTGTTATTTCTTTAAATTTCAACATCTTGTTCTTGTCGAGGTATTTTTGCGGATTTTGTTTAACGTCTTTTTCTAATGATTGCGCTAATCCTCTAACGGTAGGCCCCCTCAGAGATTGCCTGTCAGAAGGTCTCCAATCTTGCAAATATTTAACTATTTCGTTAATAGACATGTTCTTCATTACGCTATCTTTTATAGGGGAAATTGTTCCCCATGAGCATTCATAATAGTCCAAAAAATCAAGATGCTCTCTGCAGTGTTGTTCTTCACCATTTTGAATTAATATATCTTTGTATTTTTCTTTCATATTTTCCGGCAAGTCATTTCTGATAGGCTCTAATTTTTTAAGCTTCCAAGAGCGTATCTTTTGCTCAGATGTCCAATATTCATCTTTCGGACCGTTATCAATGAAATTAAAAATTATACTTTGTTTTTCATCTGGTAAATTTTTAAATTCTTGCTGCATAAGCAAGTAATATTCATGATGTATTTCATCATTATCAAAATAAATTTCCCCAGTAAGATATGATTCAATAAGTTTTTTACCAGCGCTAGGGAATAATCTTAACAAATGCAAAACTAAACGGATAAATATTGGAGATTTCATTTCTTCTAAGGCGCTAAATATAAAACCAACATTATCTTTCTCATTGATCTTTAACAAAATTTCTGAAGCATCGCGAAGAGCAGACAATACTATATTAAATGGTTCATCTTTATTGTAATTATCTTGTTGATGATCTTCGATAGCGCGCCTTTGATAATTTATTCTGTCTGAGGAACTAGTAGTATTTTCTTTATCCGTTAATGAACTATCCGCCAATAAATTTTTTATTATATTGAAATATCTTCTAAATAATTCTTCGGTACTGTTCTTAAAAACTTCACTGCCATTATTTAGAATTTCTTTATAATAATGTTCTGTTATAGTATCATTARCGCCAAATTTAGTAACTATACCATCAAATGAAGAGTCATCATCCTTAACTTCAATACGCAGCTTTAACAACTCCGAAAATATATCAAGAGCATTTTTCTCGTACCCCATATCCGTCAATGTTTGCAGTAACTTTAAAACAATCTTATGGTCAAACCAGAACCAGTCATCAATAACAGAATTCTTTCGTTTTAACCATAGTAAAAAAGCATTGGATATTTTAAGCAAATTTTCTTTTTTATTTTTCGCCATAGCCATGCCAATTTCAAAGGCTTGAATTAAAATTCGTATGTTAATATTATTATTTTTACTTAAGTCGGCTAAAAATGGATTGATTATATCAAGAACTTTATCCGGTTTTTCAGGAGCAGTTTTAATAAGGTATGGCAGCGCATCCCAAGTTACAATATCATTTTCATTCTCATCATTAGATTGGGAGAAACACAGTAAGTTTTTTTCTTTAAGCGGCTGAATCCATTCAAAATTTTCCAGTTTAGAGAAAAAATATCGTTTAAGATTGCCTTTTAAATTGTCTGCAGTCCTTTTTATTTCATCTTCTGTTGGTTTTTGATAAGGACTTTCATTGATTTTTGACAAGATGTCATCTAAAATCTCTTTTTGTTCTACATAATACATAGTATTATGTAGAACAAAAAGAGATTTTAGATGACATCTTGTCAAA
>JAIXNA010000166.1 GCA_020328135.1 Candidatus Endomicrobiellum dinenymphae | reverse complement strand
GCAGTAAAGAGTTGAAATATGTTAAATTAGCGCAGCTAGTAGTGTAAAGTTTGATATTTATTATAACCTTTTGGAGGGCTAAGGCGAATGGGGGCAAACTATGAAAAATTTGAAACAGTATGCCGGATTCTTGAGGAAAATAAATTTGACAACTATTCAACAGTCACTTCTTCAAAATATATAACTGTTCCTGAACATGTTTTTTTGTTTTGCCTTCGCCGTTGCTATTGCTTTTGAACCTTAAGTATTCGAATTCAACTAATTCAACTGTTCCGTAGTTCTGTAACGTGGTCATTATGCTTTTTGACGGCATAATTCCCTCTGAATTATAACTTAGAATCAGATATTTATATTTTGCATTTTTAGCAATGTTATTTAATGATTGCAATGCGCTGTCTTTATTACAGAATGTTGATTTTTGATTGCAGTAATCTCTCATTCCTGTTATGCCTTTTACAACGGGATTGTCATATTTTGCGATGGTTTCTAATATGTGATAGTTTGGAGCATATTGTCGTTCGTTGTATGGTGGATCTAGATATAAAATATCTGCATCTATTATTGGGGCTAACTGCATACTGTCCGCATTAAATACCTCATTCTTTTCTTTATTAAAAACCAATTCTATTGTTCGCAGATTAAACGGTTTTAACGCTCTTTTGTCCCATTTTTTTTGAAAAGCGGCATATACGCCTGCAACATTTGAATAAAAAGATACGCTTTCTATAAGACAGGTTAATAAAATAAAATATTCTTCACTGGATAATAATTTTTGAGTTTTCCATTCTTTAATTTGTGTTCTTATAGCGTCTATTTTTTTTGCATTATCGTCAGAGAAGTACATTCTCGGTTTTCCTAAATGAGAAGTTCCGCCTGCTGAATAATTGTTATAAATAAAGCCTTCCAAAGGTCTTATATGGTTAAGAAATTCTATAGTTGTATCTAACGCGGAATAAATTAATTTTTCTTGTTTTGTGTCTATTTGAGATAACAGTTTTTTGAATTGAGGATTTTTATTGTTTTTGATGTAAGCGCGTTGAATGCAATAAGAGAAGTATAGTATGTCAGAGGAAAAAACCTTATAGCCTTTTTTCTTAAAAAAACGGGCTACATTTGTTGTGCCGGAAAAGAAATCAAAGAAAGAATTGCCTTTGATATTTCTTTGGTCTAATATGTGGTAAATGCCGCTAAGCAAATTTTCTTTGTTGCCAATGAATCTCATTATGTTCTCTTTCAAAAGGAATTAGGGGTAGTTGCTGTTGAAGAGTATTTGTTGCATGCGGGACATAGTTTGTAATCAAAATTTCAAGAGTTGTTAATTTATCTCTATTCTTCATCTGATAATTTGAGTTTGAATAATCCATTTTAATGTGATTTATGATATAATCAGAATTTTCCGAAATCCAATTTTCTAACATTGTATTAGTTTTGCCTTTGTGTTGTATTACATTGGACAAAGCAAATCTTATACCTTTGCTATTTAACTCGTCTAATTTCTTTAACAAGGATGTTTCTTCTCTTTCACTCCAGCCTGTAAAACCTCTTTTACCGTCGTTATATGTGCCTGTGGTTATCAAATACGGTGGATCGCAATAAACAAAATCATTAACGCCAAGAAACGATAAATCAAAGTTATCAAAATTTCTTGAATACAGTTTAATGTCTAAACGCTGTAATTTGCTTATAAAAGATTTTAAATTTAATTCAATGGAAGAGTTAAAACAGCTTCTTTCTTTTCCAAATGGACTATTGAACTCATGACTATTGTTAAATCTTATTTGATGGTTAAATGAATATGAAGCAAGAACAAACAAATCCAACGGTTCTTTTGCTTCATTATAGAATTTACGCAGTTTTATATATCCGTAGTTATTCGTGAGCGATAAAGAATAATCCTCAATTCTTTTGTGTATATGTTCTAAAACTTTTTTTACAGAAGTTTTCTGTAGTTTTTTGTATAAATCTATCAAATGAATTAAATTATCGTTCAATATTATTTTTTTTGCAGAGACATTTAACCCTACATTTCCACCACCGGCAAACAAATCAACAAAGCGATTTATATTGTCTGGAAACAAAGGCATTATTTGCGAAAGAATTTTATGTTTTCCGCCGATGTAATTCAACGGTGATTTAATAAAAAACTCATTTGTATTTTTAGCCATACAGATCAACTCCAAAAATCTAACAAATTTTTAATTGCTTCTTTAAATATGGCAGGCGCTTTTATACCTAAAATCAAATCTCCATGCTCATTCAGTAAGAAACCTATTTCAACTTCTATAATCTTTTTTTCTTTTCCACCATACAAAACAACTGTTCTTGTTATCGTGAATTTAGGATAACAAGAACAGTTGTGTTGTATGGTGGAAAAGAAAAAAAGATTATAGAAGTTGAAATAGGTTTCTTACTGAATGAGCATGGAGATTTGATTTTAGGTATA
>JAIXNA010000046.1 GCA_020328135.1 Candidatus Endomicrobiellum dinenymphae | reverse complement strand
AAGCGAAGTGAAGTTAAGTTAAAGGAACTTATAGCAAAATCTAAGGGTGAAACAAAATCAAGACTCTTGTGAGATCTTTTTGTGTTATGTTAAAGTATATAATCAACAAATGATTGTTGATTATATTTATATCGTTTAAATCGTTGTCATATTCGTTTAAGAATTGTTCTGGCAATGTTTATATATTTAACCTTTCTATAAAAGCATTGCTCTTATTTCTAACCTTCTCTTTCCTACTTCGCTTTCATCGAAATAACGCAATCTCTACAACATATTTAAACATCTCTTATATTTGAGGCGTTTAATATCTTATGCTCCTTATTTGCGCTCTTTTGCCTACTTCTATTCCCATCACATTTTACTTTAACTTTGTCGCATTTGCGTTTTAATCTATATAATTTTTTTAAAAATGTGTCATTTAAAAGATAAAGTAAGGCGGATACAAAACACTTTAAACCACAAAAACGAGGTTTAGAGTATGAAGAGCAATTGCATAAACGATTTAGTAGTTGGCAAGTTAGAGAATTATTGAAATTGAAGAAGTGAGAAGTGACAGGATGTACTGAAAGACAAGCTAAAGGAAAAACGCTTGGCGTGGAGCAGTCGCAATTTTTCAGATTAGCAAAGAGTCGTAGAGAGACAGAAGAATTTAGCGTTGAGCATGCAAGGCAGTAACATTCACATAAAAATAGACGACGTATAATCGACTACATATATTTCTTTTTAAATTCCAAAGAATCTTTGTCTTTCTTTGGACAATCTACAATAACATTATCCCTTTCTTTGAATTCTCCTGAAATAAGTTTTGAAGAAAGAGGATTTGATAAATATGTTTGTATTGCTCTTTTTAATGGTCTTGCGCCAAAAGCAGGATCATACCCTTTCGCAGAAATAAAATCTTTTGCTTTATCTGTCAATTCTACATGTATTTTCCTTGCCGTAAGACGCTCTTCAAACGATTTAATTTGTATGTCTATAATTTTATTTAATTGTTGTTCGTTTAAATTTTTAAATATTATTATTTCGTCTATTCTGTTTAAAAATTCCGGTCTGAAAAAGCTATGAAGTTCTCGTACGACTTTGGTTTTCATATCTTCATAATTATCATTGCTTTGAATATATTGCGACCCCATATTTGACGTCATAATTACAACAGTATTTTTAAAATCTACTGTTCTGCCTTGTCCATCCGTAAGTCTGCCGTCATCGAGTAACTGAAGCATGACGTTAAATACTTCAGGATTTGCTTTTTCAACCTCGTCAAACAAAACAACGCAGTACGGTCTTCTTCTCACGGCTTCCGTCAATTGTCCGCCTTCTTCAAAACCAACATATCCAGGAGGCGCGCCCATTAAACGCGAAACACTGTGTTTTTCCATATATTCCGACATATCAATTCTTACTATATTTTTTTCATCATCAAATAGAAGTTCGGCAAGAGCTTTTGCAAGTTCAGTTTTACCAACGCCCGTAGGTCCCAAAAATAAAAACGAGCCTATGGGCTTATTTGGATCTGAAAGACCAGAGCGTGAACGACGCACAGCGTTTGCAATTGCAGTTATAGCTTCTTCTTGACCAACAACTCTTTTATGCAGTTTATCTTCCATTTTAAGAAGTTTCTGCATTTCGCCTTCCATCATACGCGTAACAGGTATGCCTGTCCATTTACTTACAACTTCGGCAATGTCTTCTTCATCAACCTCCTCTTTTAACATCTTTTTTTCTTTTTGCAATTTAAGAAGTTTCTTATTTTCTTCTTCGAGGCATTTTTTCATTTGAGGAATCTTTCCGTAACGAATTTCCGCAACAGCATTTAAATCGCCATATCTTTCTAACCTTTGTTCTTCAATTTTCGTGTTTTCAATTTGTTCTTTAAGTTGTCTTATTTCTGAAATTGAAGATTTCTCTTTTTCCCAATGCGTCTTCATGTCAGCAAAATCATGCTTTAGTTTATCGATTTCTCTTTCCATATTTGCAAGACGCTCTTTTGACATGGCATCAGTCTCTTTTTTTACAGCCTGCTTCTCAATTTCAAGTTGCCTCAATCTACGTTCTACAGCGTCAAGCTCAGTAGGCATAGAATCTATTTCTATTCTCAATTTGCTTGCAGATTCGTCAACCAAATCTATTGCTTTATCAGGAAGATACCTGTCGGTTATATATCTTGCGCTAAGCGTTGCCGCCGCAACTAATGCTGAATCCTTTATTTTTACGCCGTGATGCACTTCGTATTTTTCTTTTATTCCTCTTAAAATTGCAATGGTATCTTCAACGGACGGTTCACCGGCAAATACAGGCTGAAAACGTCTTTCTAAAGCAGCGTCTTTTTCAATATACTTTCTATACTCGTCAAGCGTTGTAGCTCCAACAAGTTTAAGCTCGCCGCGCGCAAGCATAGGCTTTAACATATTGGCAGCGTCAACAGCTCCTTCGGCAGAGCCTGCGCCAACTATGGTATGCAATTCGTCAATAAAAAGAATTATTCTTCCTTGCGCAGACTGAATTTCTTTGAGAACTGCCTTAAGTCTATCCTCAAATTCCCCCCTATATTTTGCGCCAGCTATCAAAGCTCCTAAATCTAAAGCTATTACCTTTTTATCTTTTAAACTCTCAGGAATATCGCCCGAAACTATACGTTGCGCCAATCCTTCTACTATTGCAGTTTTGCCAACGCCGGGTTCGCCGATTATGACAGGATTATTTTTCGTTCTTCTTGACAAAACTTGAACACATCTGCGTATTTCTTCGTCCCTTCCTATAACGGGATCAAGTTTTCCACTTTTTGCCAAATCAGTTAAATTTCTTCCATACTTTTCCAAGGCCTGATATTTATCCTCTGGGCTTTGATCTGTAACTCTTTGATCGCCTCTTATATTGACGAGCATTTTTAAAATAACATCTTTCGTAAGTCCATATTTCTTTAATATTTTTGTAGCATTTTCAGAACTCTCTTCAGCTATGGCGATAAGAATATGCTCCGTTGAAATGAATTCGTCCTTTAAATTTTTAGCATTTTTTTCCGCATTATTTAAAATCTTTGTTGAAACTTGCGACAGAAACAAATTGCCGCCTGCTACTTTTGTTTTCTTTTCAATATCTGAAAGCAAGTCCTTTGATATATTTGCAAATAACATATCTTCTTGACCTGTTGCCGCAAATTTTTTTATTATCGCGCCAACTGTACCATCTTGCTGTTTAACTAAAGCACATAAAAGATGCTCGGGAGTAATTTCTTGGTTGCCATATTCTAACGCTATATTTTGCGCATTAGCTAAAGCCTCTTGCGATTTGATTGTAAGATTCATATTGTATCCTCCTGCAAACATACAATTTTATGATTCTCAATATTATGGATTACAACTTAATGCGCTATTTTTCTTCTAGAGGCAATTATACTAAAAAATACCGCTATTTAAGTATATAAAATCCTAACCGCGACAAGAATTGCTGTAAATACGAAATAGTGTCTTTGTTGATCATAATTTTTTTCAATTTAAAGGCGCAATATTTGCCAGCTATAAATTCTATTATTTGAGAATAGTCGGCTACAAGTTTTACAATACCAGATTGCGAAAAATCTGCGTTCTTAGAGAAATATAAATATATGTAGTTGTTATCTTCGGATATTCTTTCAATGTTAAGTTTTTTGCTTTTCAATCTCAACTTTGTTATTTCAAACAACGTATGGATTTCGTTAGGAATTTTTCCGAAGCGATCTAGTAATTCATTTTTTATATTTTCTATAGATTGTATATCATCGGTATCAGAAAGCTTCCTATAAAATAAAATTCTTACATTTTCATCTTCAATGTATGTGTTTGGAATTAAAGCATTATTTTGCAAATCTATTGTTGTAGCGATTTGTTCCTGTACGAATTTATCGCCTTTAATCTTTTTGCCTTCTTCTTCAAGGAGTTTGGCAAACATATCATAACCTATATCTTTTACAAAACCATGCTGGCTTGACGAAAGTATGCCTCCGGCTCCTCTTATTTCCAAATCTTTAAGAGCAAGCCTAAAACCTGAACCCAATTCGCTAAATTCTCTCATCGCCTCAAGTCTTTTAGCAGCTTCGTCGCTTAAAGCGTTGTTTTTATAGAATAAATAACAATACGCTTTTTTTCTGTCTCTTCCAATTCTTCCTCTTAATTGATAAAGCTGCGACAAACCAAAATTTTCCGCTTCTTCAATTATCATCGTATTAACTGACGGAATATCCAATCCGGATTCAATTATTGTAGTGGCAAGTAAGACATCTAATTCTAGATTGATAAATTTCCACATGATGTCTTCAATATCTCTCGCTTTCATCTGTCCGTGTATAACGCCAAGTTTGATATTAGGCGCAAGTTTTTTAATTTCTTTTGCTTTTGTCAAAATTGTTTCAACTCTGTTATAAACATAAAAAACTTGCCCATTTCTTGACAGTTCGGCCTCAATAATATCTTTAATCAACTTATCGCTATACAATGCAAGATTTGTTTCTATCGGCAGTTTCCCAAAAGGGGGCGTTTCTATTAACGACAAATCTCTAAATCCTGCCAACGCTGACGACAATGTTCTTGGGATTGGCGTTGCTGAAAGCATCAAAATATCTATATTTTTCTTCATAGATTTAATTTTCTCTTTCTGCTTTACGCCAAACTTATGTTCCTCATCGATGATCAATAATCCTAAATTTTTAAACTGCACGTCTTTCTGAAAAAGTCTGTGAGTGCCTACAACAATATCAATATTACCTTTTTCTAAATCGTGCGTTATTTCTTTTTGTTTTGCTTTAGTTTGAAATCTACTAAGCGTGGCAACTTTTGTTGGAAAAATAGAAAGTCTATTATAAAAAGTGTTGTAATGCTGTTGAGCTAAAACTGTAGTTGGTACTAACACTGCAACCTGTTTTCCTTCTTGCGCTACTTTAAACGCAGCCCGCATTGCAACCTCAGTTTTACCATAACCTACATCGCCACAGATAAGTCTTTCCATAGGATAAGGTTTATAAAAATCGCTCCTTACATCTTCTATTGCTTTAAGTTGATCCGAAGTTTCATCGTAAGGGAATGCATCTGCAAGCTCTTTTTCCCAAGGAGTTTCTTGTCCAAAAGGATTTCTTCTAACTAAACTTCTTTGCGTATAAAGTTTTAGGAGTTCCTTCGCAAATGCAGCGGCCGCTTCGCGCGCTCTTGATTTTATTCTTTCCCAAGCTAAGGTATCCATGGAATACAATTTGGGTTTAACGCCTTCAACGCCAATATATTTTTTTACTGTTCTTATTTCTTCAAACGGAACGTATAACTTGTCCGCATTTTTGTATTCTATACACAAATATTCCGAAGTGTTAGTCTCTCGTGAAATTGTTTTCAACCCCATATAGCGTCCTATTCCATATTTTTCATGAACTACATAATCGCCGGCGGATATTTCCCAAACACCCTCTAAACGCTTTCCTCCTTTTATTTTTGGAAAACTGACAGGCTTTTTCTTATAGAGCATTTCACGACTTGAAATACATGCAATTTTTTTACTTTCTAAATAAAATCCTTGCGACAAATTTCCATATAAAAATTCAGGTTCTTTATAATTCCAACGATTTTCATAAAAAATGTCTATAACACGTTCGTGCTCGCCCTCATTTGCACAATAAATTTTTATTGTAGCTCCGTCTTCAGCAAAGCTTTTAAGCGACTTTATAAAAAAGCTAACGTCGCCTTGAAAACCTGCAAAACTTTTATATCCTTGATATTGAGATCTTTCATTTAATGTATCGTTAATAAAAAGATTGTATCGCTCGAAAGACTTCTCCATCTCTTTGTTGATGGGGTAATCAAAATACAAAATTGTCTTAGACTCTTGAGAAAAACTCTTAAGGGTTATATCTGAAGGGCTTTCAAAATAATCTTTAATTGTAGAGTCGCGCCCCGAAAGACTAACAGGCAATATTTTAATATCGTCAATAAAAGCGTTTGAAAGTTGACTTCCTTGATCAAAGACTCTTATTGCGCCAACCATATCATACTCAAAAAGAATTCTAACAGGAGCTTCGCTTGCCGCAGGCCAAACGTCTATAATGTCGCCCCTTACGGCAAATTGCATTTTATCTTCAACAAAACTTGTCCTCGTATAACCAAAGGAATAAAATGATAGAACTAAGTTATTAAAATCACATTTCTGATTTTTAACTACAGTAATGCCAATGTTTGTTTTTGGATCTGAAACCTGAGAATTAATTGAAATGTCAGTCGCGCAGATAATAAATTTTTTTAAATTTTTTATTTTATCTATCGTAAAAGCCCTTTGTTGCGCATCATCGGAAGGCAGCGTAAATATGTTGAGGGTTGATTTAGTTGCAGAAAAAGTTTTCGGATGCTGTTGCGGCGAATCAGAATAAAAAAAAGAATGTAAATCATCGTAAAACGAATTAAGCTCGTCGTCCTTAACAAAAGCAAAGACGCGCAAGTCCAAATTTTTATCGGAACTAATCTCTTGTATTTCAGGCATACGCTCAAACAAATAATGAGCTTTACCGCTGCCGCCAATTCCTGATAGATATGTTTTACTCAAAGTTGCAACCTTTTCACACAATAAAAACAAACCGTGTCTGAAACCATGTCTGATAGACGAAGATCATACCCTTTGTATCGGATCTTTCTCAACTGTTTCTCCATTGACATACATCAGTCCCAGATTATACTGAGCCCCTGCATGTCCTTGGTCCGCAGCCTTCTGCAACCATTTTAGCGCTTCTTTATCATTTTTCTCAACTCCTTCTCCATTGACACACATCAGTCCCAGATTATTCTGTCCCCGTGCATTTCCTTGCTCCGCTGATTTTTTAAACCAGTTAAATGCTTTATTGTAATCTTTCGCAATACCTTCACCATCATGATACATCGCTCCAAGTTCAAACTGATCTCCTGCATGTCCTTGGTCCGCAGCCTTCTGCAACCATTTTAGCGCTTCT
The DNA here is from genome assembly GCA_020328135.1 of Candidatus Endomicrobiellum dinenymphae. Lineage (GTDB taxonomy): Bacteria > Elusimicrobiota > Endomicrobiia > Endomicrobiales > Endomicrobiaceae > Endomicrobiellum > Endomicrobiellum dinenymphae. The sequence goes on along the minus strand of JAIXNA010000046.1, from coordinate 242 downwards.
TTATCATCTTTCGTGACACTTTCACCATTGTGATACATCGCTCCCAGTTCGCACTGAGACCGCGCATGTCCTTGGCCCGCTGATTTTTGATACCACTTTAATGCTTCAGCATAATCTCTCTCGACTCCTTTTCCATTGTAATACATCAGCGCCAGATTATACTGAGCTTCTGTAACTCCTTGGTCCGCTGATTTTCGATACCACTTTACTGCTTCAGCATTAAAGTGGTATCAAAATCAAAA
>JAIXNA010000165.1:577-2286 GCA_020328135.1 Candidatus Endomicrobiellum dinenymphae | reverse complement strand
CTTTTCTTCAACATGATTCTCGCCCGTTGCAACAAAGCCAGTTATTGCTCGAACCTCATCATATATTTTAATATAACCCTCGGCAACTTTAAGATGAGCCTTAGACTGTTTAGCATAAATTTTAGCAATGGTAAACAGTCTAAGGCTCATCTTAAAGTTGCCGAGGGTTATATTAAAATATATGATGAGGTTCGAGCAATAACTGGCTTTGTTTATCTCAATTGGGTTCTTTTCTTCAACATGATTCTCGCCCGTTGCAACAAAGCCAGTTATTGCTCGAACCTCATCATATATTTTAATATAACCCTCGGCAACTTTAAGATGAGCCTTAGACTGTTTAGCATAAATTTTAGCAATGGTAAGCTCTAACTTGGCTAACTTAATATCTTCTTTAGCTACTTTACCGCTTTTAGCTTTAGCTTTTTGAAGTTCAACGTTGGCTTTAGCTGTCTTGAGAGCTTTCTCGCATTCGTCAACATGAGACCTAGCTTGAACAACTCTTTCGTTTGCCTCTTTAATATCAACTTTTTGCTCTTCAATTATAGAAGCAAGAACACCTACATTTTTACTCGTAGCGTTAATGATTTTGATAATATTAACTCCATCTTGAGCTAATTTAAGAAAAAGATTAACGAGATTAACCTCGACGTTGGCTTCTTCAAGGCTTGCCTCAGCCACTTCAATGCGGACTTTGGCTAACTCAATTTGGATATTTATATCTTTGACACGGTCCTCATCGGTCGTAACGTCGTCAATTCTTGCATTAAGCTTAGCCATTTTAACATAATCCTCGGCAACTTTAAGACTAGCCTTAGCGCGTTTGACATTCATTTCGGCAGCTTTAGTCTTAGTTTTGGCAAGATCAAGCCTCAGCTTGGCTAACTTAATATCCTCTTTAGCTACTTTACCGTTTTTAGCTTTAGCTTTTTGAAGTTCAACGTTAGCTTTAACAACGTTAAAAGCAATTTTTTTAAGGTTAAAGAATCCTTCAGATATGATAACATCCTGATTTCTCAGCTCAAGATCGATATTTTTGTTTTCAAGTTCATCGATTTTAGCTGTAGCAACAATAGGCTTGTTGGTATTGTACATTTTGTTCCAAAGAATTTTCTTTTTATTGAAAACAGTTCCAAGTTCATTAGAGAGAGCATCGCTTTCTCTACATAGAGCGTCAATTTTCTCTTGAATAATGACTTCTTTTGACTTGCCGGCATTAAGTTTTGTATAAGAGTCTAGTTTGGTACACCCAACTATTGCACAGAAACAACACAATACAATTGACAAAAACAATCTTTTCATTTTATTTTCCTATCACCGTATATGGTGTAGCTGTTGTTACAGCTGAAAAATCAAAAGCTTTAAAGTCAATCTCACAGATTTTGCGGCATCGGCAAAAACGCCACTACTTCACACAGATAACCTGTGTGAAGTAGCAACAGCAACTATCTATCGCTTTGTTAATATCTCTACTTGATTAAAAGGGTTTGTGTTCCTTCGCGCAAATTTCTCGAGCGTGACTACAGGCTTCGTCTTTATTAGCGCAAGCGTAATTAGTCTCCTGTCTATGTTCATACCAAAACGTATGTTCCTGAGGCAGCGTAAAATCATGATCATTTATGTTGATGGTATCACTAAGAAATTTAAGTTTCTGACCAGCATTCCCCAACGAACAATCTCTTTCCAAGCGTTTACATTCTGCTTTAGCAGAA
>JAIXNA010000165.1:0-567 GCA_020328135.1 Candidatus Endomicrobiellum dinenymphae | reverse complement strand
TGTTCTAAAGAAATGTTACATGCGGCTTGTTGAATCTTGCAATGGCGAGGATTCAATAGTTATCCAAACTACTAGTAAGAAAAGAATATACAACTTTTATGTTTGACTACTGCTTGACAATTCTTTCTGTTTGTTTCTGTTTGATTCAATTTGAAGGAATGAATCTTTTAGGCTGCTTGACTCTGTTTGACTGCTGCTTGACTCTAGTTTGACAATTTTATGCTTGTTTATGCTTGGCTACTGCTTGATTGCTGTTTGTTTCTGCTTGATTGTTGCTTAACTGCTACTTGTGAAAGATGAAAGGATATTGCATTTTTTCTATGAGGTTTGTCAAGTCAATGCAAAACATCGCAACAATCAAGCAGAAACAAACAGCAATCAAGCAGTAGCCAAGCATAAACAAGCATAAAATTGTCAAATTAGAGTCAAAACAGCAGTCAAACAGAGTCAAGCAGTCTAAAAGATTCGTTCCTTCAAATTGAATCAAACAGAAACAAACAGAAGGAATTGTCAAGCAGTAGTCAAACATAAAAGAATATACAACTTTTATGTTTGACTACTGCTTGA
>JAIXNA010000164.1 GCA_020328135.1 Candidatus Endomicrobiellum dinenymphae | reverse complement strand
GTCAAACATAACTGTCGCAATTATACCAAATCAAATTCTTAAATTAACAATCAAACCCCTAAAACCAATCAAAGATTACAATCAAAAATCAATCAAAAAGCGCCTGTTTTTTGATTGATTTTTGATTGTAATCTTTGATTGGTTTTAGGGGTTTGATTGTTAATTTAAGAATTTGATTTGGTATAATTGCGACAGTTATGTTTGACGGTACAGAGAGGACAAAAGACGGTCTAGAGTCTGCGCTGCAAAAACACGAGGGTGTTAATTTGGTTAATTTCAAGAAGGCATTAACCTTTATCGCTGTATTTAGTTTTGCGCTGTGTTCGTGTGACGAAAATCGTGATATAGACCAGCTCCGTCTCCCTGATTATAAAAAATTTGAGCGCTATGGTAAATTAAGAGAGAAGAGACTGGAATGCCTTGATAAATCCAGTAAATATCTCCACTCTTTCAGGTCCTGCAACGAGTATTTTCCTGGTCTTCCTGGTTTTGGTTCTGATTTTGCCAATTTGACGACGTGGAGAGAGTGCGTGAGAATGCGTGATGAGGATGAGAAACTGAGAGAAAAACTGAAAAAAGAATGGGAACAATGCAAGTGTGAGGAGAATGAACTGAAAAAAGAATGGGAACAATGTGAGCCGAAAATAATGGGGTATATTTAAAACCCAACCTAAACAAATTTTAAATTTTGTTTTGCAAACTTTAGACTAACGGCAGGTATTTGCGGCAAAAGTCAGATAAACTTCTTGCGTCTGCTGCAATTGCCAAATTAAAAGTGTGAATTGAAATGAAATAAACACGAATAAAACGCTGTAACAGCTTTAACCAGCTGATAGAGCGTTTTTTGTTTGACTCTAACGCGCCTTAAAAGAAGTTAGAGATCTTGAAGTAATTTTTCATTTGGGCGGTAGTTCGTAAGGACTATAGACTACTACTTTTTATAATTTATCCTGACGTTGGATAATATGATGATTCAATGGCTTCTAAAAGTAATATACGTCTTCCCCCAAGATACTTTTGTCTAATTCTTTCAAACATGGCGACAAAAGTGTCATCCCCTACTGAAAGGAAATGTGGTTGACAATATCTTATACGTTTTTGTTCTTCAGTGATAGCCTTTATTTCTTGTACAGCATCTTCCCGAGTTTCGGGCAACGCTAGATTATTGATAAGAAATTTATTACTGCTATCGAGTTTATATATAGACGGAAAAATTTTTAAAATATTTCTTTCGCTCGCGCAGGTCTTCATATAATGGCCAACATCAATCGGGGGGTCATTCAGGTCATATGGAAATCCCTTTGGATCTTTAGCGAGAACACCTTCTACAAATTTCCTAGAATTAGGAGTTTCTGGCACTATCGCCATACCATTTCTTCGGAGTTCGTCCAACAACAATGGGATAGGCTTCGGAATAGGGCTAAAACCATACCTCCTGTGTCTAAAAAGATTGCTTATCCACATATGAAACTTAACAGGATAACTATTAATAGTTCTATCAATCCCCAGCATTTTATCAAAAGCGCGTCCCCCGCGAATATAAACAACAACGCCTGCAACAACAGCAACTAACACAATACCAACAACCACGCTTCCAATCACCCAAGTTTTAGTTGACCATCCCGAAGATTGAGGTTTATCTTGCTTGCGGTCAGAGTTTTCATGTTCATTCTGCAAGGCGTTTATATTGCAATACGGCTTAGTAGGATATTTAAGGCAAGAGTCAGCGCAAACTCTCTCTTGTTCTTCTGTAGAGAGTTTGCAATAAGAAGACAGATTGGGATTTTCAGCGCAAGCTCTCTTGCCTTTGTCTGTTAGGGAACATAAGCTCGCTACCTTGGCATCTGTAGAGTCTTGAGAGTCAGTCAACGGGGGGGCGAGTCATTCGTTTGAGATACGCGTCCAATGTCGTTACCCTTACTACATGAAGATAATATAATTGATAGCGACAATAATACGGCTATGCGTTTATTCATATTAGCCTTTTATTATTCATTTATTCTTCCCCTATATTTCCACCTGTACATTTATATACCGACCAAATTAAAAGTGTTCCAAGAACCCACATTATGGGAACACAGAGGCAACCTCTGTCTGTAACCAACGAATACGCATTAGAAGCAGGGTTGAGGATATAGTTTTCATACCACTGCAAAGATGCAGAGTCAGTTCCTAATTCTTCTGCTGTTTGGTCTTTTACTACATCTGATTTCGCTGGCTCTTTCTCTACAGATTCAACATCCGATAAGGGTAATGATGTTACGCGTACCCCCCCCTATCGGATGTTGAATCTGTAGAGAAAGAGCTTGAACCCGAAGCGACTGACCGTTCGCTGTCTGAGACTCCCTCTGTCCTGTCTGATAATCCTAAACCCTCTTCGTTGTATGGAAGGATTTCTTTGTATTGTGGAGAACACCTTGGCGTATGTATTGGAGCGGCCTTTGGACTTGGTCTTGTAGTCGCTATTGGCATAGGATTTACAAT
>JAIXNA010000045.1 GCA_020328135.1 Candidatus Endomicrobiellum dinenymphae | reverse complement strand
GTTTTTGGCTCGGCAGAAGATAAGCAAAAAGCAGATGAAGTTTTAGACCCGTAATTGTAACAAGCCCTGAATCCAAATCTTTTATTTCTCTTATAACTTCTGAAACGGTCTGTTGTATAAGTTCTCCTACTCTAACAGATCTTTTATACGATAGCGGCATATTAATCTCTCTTTTAAATCGTTATTTACATCAGGCAAAACGCATGAGAAAAATCCATTTTGGATACTTCGAGGCGCCCTAGTATGGCAAACAACTAATTGCTTTCTAACTTTCTTGCAACTTTTTCAGAGGTAAAGTTTTCAATTACGTCGCCTGTTTTGATATCTGAGAAATTTTCAAGACCAATTCCACATTCGTAACCTTTTTCAACCTCTTTGACATCATCCTTAAATCTTTTAAGAGAAGAAATATTTCCTTCAAAAACAATAACATTATCTCTCAACAATCTTACTTTTGCCCCCCTATGGATTTTTCCGTCCACTACAGAACAGCCCGAAATAGTTCCATGTGTTGAAAGTCTAAATACCTGTTTAACAACTGCTTTACCAAATATTTTCTCTTTTGTGTCAGGATCAAGCAAACCTTCCATAGCCGCTTTAACATCGGCAATCAAATCATAAATAACTCTATAAACGTTTATACTTACTTTTTCTACTTCTGCAAGTTTTTCAACAGCAACATCGGGACGTAAGTTAAAACCAACTATCAAAGCATCTGAGGCAACTGCTAAAGAAACATCCGATTCCGTAATCGCACCGGTGCCCCTATGTATTATTTTTAGGCTTATTTCAGAGGTAGAAAGTCTTTCAAGAGCATCGCTTAAAGCGCCCAAAGAACCCTGTGCGTCAGCCTTCAATATTATTCTTAAATCTTTTGCCTTACCCATACTTATATCCGCTAGAGACAAATGATGTCTTGGTTTTAAAGAAGTTTCTTTTGCTTTCGATTTTCTATATTCTGCAATTTCTCTGGCTTTAGACTCATTTTCAACTACAAGAAATTTATCTCCTGCCTGAGGAAGTTCATTAATGCCCAATATCCCGACAGGAGAGCTTGGAAGCGCTGTACTAAACCTTTTCCCGTGTTCGTCAGTCATCGCTCTTACTTTCCCATAAGTCGTACCTATAACTAAATTATCCCCTATTTTTAAAGTTCCGCCTTGCACTAAAAACGTTGCAACAATACCTTTGCGAGAATCGAGTCTTGCTTCTATCACTATTCCTTCTGCATTTTTATCAGGATTTGCCTTTAGTTCCATTATTTCCGCTTTAAGCAAAATCATTTCAAGCAGTGAATCGATGTTGATTTTCTGTTTCGCAGAAATATCAACCATTATCGTATCCCCGCCCCATTCTTCAGAAATAAGACCATAATTGCTTAATTCTTGCCTAATTTTCTGAGGATCAGCGCCCGGCATATCTATTTTATTTACTGCAACTATAATCGGCGCATTTGCAGCCTTTGCGTGATTTATGGCTTCAACAGTCTGGGGCATAACACCATCGGTTGCGGAAACAACAAGCACGATTATGTCTGTAGCTTGAGCGCCTCTCGAACGCATTGCTGTAAAAGCTTCGTGTCCCGGAGTGTCTAAAAATGAAATAAACTGCCCTCTTGGAGTTTTGACTTTGTACGCGCCTATATGCTGAGTAATTCCGCCATGCTCGCCTGCAATAACATTACTGCTTCTTATGGAATCTAGAAGAGACGTTTTACCATGATCAACATGACCCATAACAGTAACTACAGGAGGGCGCTGCTTTAATTTTGTAGGATCTTCCTCTTTAATGATAGAACCTATTTTCTCTTCGGCATAAATAGAATCCAACTTGGCATCATAACCGAACTCGCCGGCTAAAAGAATAGCCGTGTCTGCATCGAGCCTTTGATTGATAGTAGCAAGACTTCCCATTGAAAGAAGTTTTTTTAAAACATCGCAGACACCCAGTCTCATTTTATCGGCAAGCTCTCTTACAGTTACAAACTCGTTAATTAGAATTGTACTTTTAAATTTATTTTCGCTCAATTCTTGTTTGGGCGATTCCGTTTCTATAGCAACTTTTAATTCTTCGGACTTTGCAGCAAACTGTCTCTGTTCTGCCAATTTTTGTTCAACAATCGCTTTTTCAGACAACACAACAACAGGTTTTTCTTTTTGTTTATCAACTTTCGTTTCAGACGGAGCTTTTACAATCGATCGCAAATGATCGGCAACGACAGCATGTTGCTCCTTTGATACATCTTCTTTTTTTACGTGGGGATTTTCTCTAATTACACGTCTTACACGACGACGAGTTTTTTCTTCAACATTAATTCTTTTAATAATTTTCTTCTTACTAGAACTAACTTTTGCCGCCTTTGTTCTAACAGTTTTTGTATCAGATTTTGACTCAGTTTTTTTAGACACAACTTTAGCCCTAACTGTTTTTTTAGCGGATGGAGCAGCAGCTTTTTTTACTATTCTTTTAGCCGAACCATCTTTTGTTTTAGTTGATGATACGGTTTTCTTTTTTGTAGTCTTTTCTTCAGAATCTTTCGATTTATTAACTCGTTTCAATGGCATAAACACTCCCGCTATTTATTGACTACAGTAACTTTACTTTGCAAAACAACTAACGTCCCAAACTTTTTTTTGCCGACTCAATAATTTTTTCAGCTGTTTTAGGACCTATGCCTGGCAAAGTAATAATATCTTCGACCGCAAGCAGCGTTAATTTCTCTATATCTGTAAATCCTGCCTTAACAAGTATCTTTATAGTTTTTTCGCTGAGATCAAGTTTTTCGAGCGTCTCAGTTTGTCTTTCAATTTTTGCTTCGCTTTCATGTTTTTTTTGTCCCTCAGACTTCACGTCAACGTGCCAACCAGTAAGTTTTGCGGCAAGTCTTACATTGTGTCCGTTTTTGCCAATAGCTAAAGACAACATATCATCAGTTACCAATACTTCCGCTTTTTTGTCATCTTCAGAAATAATGACTACTGAGATTGCCTTTGCCGGAGACAAAGCACCAGCTATGTATTTTGCAGGATCAGAGGAATAGGACACTAAATCTATTCTTTCTCCTCTTAATTCATCAATAATAGGCTTGATTCTTGCGCCCTTTACCCCGACACATGCGCCCACAGGATCCACTTTAGGATTGTTCGATGACACAGCAATTTTTGTTCTCATTCCGGCATCTCTTACAACGTTTACTATTTCTACAACTTTTTCATAAATTTCAGGAACTTCCAATTCAAAAAGTCTCTTTACAAGTTCTATACTTGCTCTTGATAAAATAATCCCCGAACCTTTAACGTTCTTTTCAACCTTTACAATTACAGCTCTTATGTGCTGACCTACGTTAAACTTTTCTTTAAAAACCTGCTCGTTGCCAGGGAGAATAGCTTCTGTTTTACCCAAATCTACTATAAGACTTCTATTTGCTATGCGATATACAACACCGGTTGTAATTTGTCCGACTTTTTCTTTCATCTCTTCAAATAGAGAGTCTCTTTCAGACTCTCTAATTTTCTGCACAATAACTTGCTTTGCTGTCTGCGCGGCAATGCGCGAGAAATCCTGGGTATCAAGATATATTTTTACTTCAGCGCCAATCTCAGAACTTTGTCCAAGTTTTTTTGCATCCTGAACACTTATCTCTACAGGAGGGTTTACAACATCTTTCACAACAACTTTTATAACACTAGCAACCATTTCTCCTGTTTCAGTATCAACTTTAGCCTCAACATCAACGTTTCTGCCCACGTGCTTTTTATACGCTGATACAAGAGCATTTTCTATCACTGTCAAAATGTCTTCCTTCCTAATTTTCTTATCTTTTTCAATCTGCTCAAGAGCCATTAAAAGTTCGCCCTTTTCTGCCATATCTTCCCCCTAAATATCTGTCTCTATATTAGCTTTTCTTATGTCTAAAAAATTTATGTCTACTATACCGTTTGTTGCATCGTTTATTTTTACTTTYCYGCCGCTAAAATCTAAAAGTTCCCCCAAAAAGTTTCTTTGATTATTAATTGGCTTTAGAKTTTGAATTTTTACTTTACTGCCTATAAAACGCTTAAAATTATCTTCTTTTTTCAATACTCTGTTGAGACCGGGAGAAGAAATTTCCAAGATATAAGACTCTTTTAATATATCGCTCTTATCTAAAACATTACTAAAAACATGACTAACACGCTCACAGTCGCTCATTGTTATACCATGGTCGCTATCAATAAAAATCCTGGCAATCCAATCGCCATTTTCTTTGACATACTGAACATTAACTATTTCAATTTTTTCTTGTTCTGCTACAGGTTCCAGTAGTTTTTCTATTTCTTGTATTTTGCTCATTTTACATTTTTCCTTACAAAAGTAAAAGGCGGCTACGTAGCCGCCTTCTATAATCAACTAACTTTACATTGATAAATCGTGCGCCGCTTAAATTTACCGAAAAGGACGTATCCGTAGGGGGTTAGCTCAAAAATAGCGCGTTGTATCGTTGGACTTCCTAACTAACAAGAGGAATGAGCTGTTGCTTTTTGTCAGTCAGTCTAGCATTACATCTATTTTTGAGCTAACGCAATGTATCAATATAAGGTTGGTTGGCTATCTATGGATACAAAAATTTATTTAAAAAGCAACTTAAATTTTCTGCTCAACAAATATACCAGGACCCATTGTTGACGAAACTGAAACGCTTTTTACATACTGCCCCTTCATACTTGAAGGTTTTGCTTTTACAACAGCATCTATCAAAGTTTTTATGTTATCTGCAATTTTCTCTTTTTCAAAAGATGCTTTTCCTACAGGAACGTGAATTATTCCGAAAGAATCGTTTTTGTACTCAACTCTTCCTTTTTTAAGCTCTATAACCGTAGCGCCAATTTCAAATGTTACAGTGCCTGATTTTGGATTCGGCATAAGACCTTTAGGTCCAAGAATCTTTGCAACTTTACTCAAATCTTTCATGACATCAGGCGTTGCAACTAAAACATCAAAGTCAAGCTTGCCTTTTGATATATCTTCAATCAGTTCGTCAGAACCAACAACATCAGCGCCTGCTGTTTCGGCTTCTTTCTGCTTTTCATCCTTTGCCAAAACTGCAATTTTTCTTATTTTGCCTAGACCATGAGGCAACGATACTGTACCTCTTACCATTTGATTACTCTGCTTAGGATCAATTCCAAGTTTAATGTGAAGTTCAATCGTTTCATCAAATTTTGCCCTTGCCGTTTCTTTCACAAGAGTCGATGCTTCCTCCATTGTATAAATCTTGCTTTTATCAACTAATTTCGCAATTTCACTTAATCTTTTGCTCATCTTTTCTCCCTGTAGTCACCGTCGAACCATAGCCAACTGACTTTATAATTAATACAACCGCGCCAACATGAAACTAGTTGACTATATATCGACTCCCGCCCCATTTTTCCACTTCAATCCGTTAAAAACGAATTGCTTTCATGTGCTTTAAGCTTAGGCAAGGTTTTGTAACGCGTACTACTTGACTATATCAATACCCATACTTCTTGCAGTGCCCTCAACCATAAGCTTTGCAGCATTAATATCTCCGTTCGCATTTAAATCAGGCATTTTTTGGTTTGCTATTTCCTCTACCTGAGCTGCAGTAATTTTACCAACTTTATTCCTGTTTGGAACACCTGAAGCCTTTGCGATACTTGCCGCTTTTTTTACTAAAGCAGACACAGGCGGCATCTTTGTTATAAAAGTAAACGATCTATCTCCAAATACTGTTATAACTACAGGTATCGTCATGCCTTTTTCCATAGTCTTCGTTTTCTCATTAAACTGTTTACAAAAATCCATAATATTTACACCCTGCTGTCCCAATGCCGGACCCACCGGTGGCGCAGGATTTGCTCCACCTGCTGGGATTTGTAATTTAACCATTGCTTTTACTTTCTTTGGGGCCATTTTGCGTTACTCCTGTATCGTTTTCACATCGGCAAAACTATAAATCACCGAAAGATATTAATTGTTAAATATGTTAAAAAGATTCAATTCCAACACTTCTATATTTTCTCAATCTGTAAGAAATCGAGTTCTACGGGCGTAGGTCTTCCAAATATTGTTACCATAACCCTAAGCCTGCCTCTCTCCTGGTTTATCTCTTCAACAATACCGATAAAGTGCTTAAACGGTCCTTCAACAATACGAACATTCTCCTCTTTTTCAAATGATACTGCCGGTCTAGGCTTAGAGGCATCTGGGTTGGCAACTGTGTTAAGAAGATTTGCAATCTCATCTTGCGCCATCGGAACAGGCTTTACGCCGCCCAAGAAGCCTGTAACCCCTGCAGTATTCCTGATAAGCCAATAAGTCGTACTACTCATAGCCATCTCTATAAAAACATACCCGGGATAAAATTTTCTTTTTTTTATTTTTTTTTTATTTTGCTTTACTTCAACTACTGCTTCAGTAGGAACTAGTATTTGCGAAATAGTATCGCGCATATTTAAATTCACAACGGCCATTTCCAAACTTTTCTCTACCTTATCCTCATGACCTGAATAAGTATGAACAACATACCACTGGTTTGCCATTTTTTACTCCAGCTTATAATATAATGCCTACAATCGCCCCTAAAAATAAGTCAACAATACTTACAAAAATAGACATGATAACAACAAAAACAACTACAACTACAGTAGCTCCAACGACTTCTTTTCTACCAAGCCACGTAACCTTTGCAAGTTCATAATACGCACTTCGAAAAAACTGTATAATGCTCTTAATTAAATTCATTTTACACCTTCAACAACATCATTAAAAAGCGGGGACAGAAGGACTTGAACCTCCAAAGCTGGTTTTGGAGACCAGCAGTTTACCGTTAGCTTATGCCCCCAGTCACGAACCGTAAACTACTTTGTCTCTTTGTGATCAGTACGCTTTCCGCAATTTTTACAAAACTTTTTCAATGCAAGTTTCCCTTCTTGTTTTTTGTTTCTGTCAAAATAATAATTTCTATTTTTGCAAACACTGCACGCCATAGTTACGATAACTCTTTCTGCCATCTCGCTTGATTCTCCGATTCGTTTTATATGTCGCCAACAACGTGGTTAATACGCATTACTTTCTTTTAAAATTGCAGAGAGCGCGGAGTCCTATTTTTCTCTCCGCTCTGTGCATTATACAATATTATTCAACGATTTCAATAACAACACCTGAACCGACTGTTCTCCCTCCTTCTCTGATTGCAAATCTTAACTGCGGTTCCATTGCTACAGGCATTATCAACTCAATATCCATCGTTATGTTATCTCCGGGCATTACCATTTCTACC
>JAIXNA010000163.1 GCA_020328135.1 Candidatus Endomicrobiellum dinenymphae | reverse complement strand
CGTTGTAGTTCAAAATATAGGAAAAATTCCCTTTGAAACAGATTTGCCGATAATATATTTAACTGCTGCTCTGGCCAAAGTTTTTGCATATATTTTTTTTATATTATCGTCTAAACACGCCTTGGCAATTTTTCCTATATTTTGAACTACAACGCCTTTTACTTCTTGCTGATCGGATTGTACTTTAAAAGCAGCAATTTTATTTTTAAAGTCCTTGTATTTTGGAAAAGCAACTTTCACATAATCTTTTGCAAAAACAGAAAGACCTATAGACTTTGCCTTGTTAAAATCTTCTTGCTCTTGGCTATCCACCTGAACAGCTTCCACATAAACCCACATATTGGGTAAAGCAAATTCTAAGACATTATCTATTTTCTCAGGCGCAAAACCATTGTAATCAACAACTATACATTCGCCATAACCATTAGGAATTTCTCGCTGATGCGCTTGAGGATAATTCTTCTTTATTTCTGATGCTCTCTCGCTCATCCCCAAAGCTAAAGCTGAAGTATAAGCATCGTCAACCAATTCTTTAGGAACAGGTATTTCTGCAATACCATTTTTATAAGCCTTTAACGCCGTACAGTACGAAATGTGAGCATCGTTGAGATAACCGGAGTTTTCATATACAAGCCCCATAAAATATCTTATAAAACCATCATCTTTATAAAAATTTTTACAGTTTGTTTCTACTGCAAAGTTCTTAAAACGCGTATCAATTTGGCGAGCTTCAACAACTGCATCATCATCGCGACCCAGCAATATATAATCCAAAGCCTCAAAGATAGATACGTGTACTCTTTCAAAATCTTCGCCATAATAGGGCATTGCGCTGTCGTTATAAAACATAGATGCGGTACCGGCGCTTATGCTCTTTTGATAGTATTCTTCAAACTTTTCTTTTGCCTGTTCAAATCTTTTTGAGCTTGTTGAATAATCGTTTGCAAAGTGAGTTACTATTCCTGAATCTAAATAATACATAAGAACATTTTTAGATCCATATTTGTTTTTTGATTTTTCAACAAACTCCGCCGCGTCGGAATAATCGCCAGAGTCCATTTTAACTCTTAAGCTCTTATAGTATTTTGTTAAATTGGCGGCGCATCCTCCAAACGTCATAACCGCTGCAAAAAGCATCGATATAGCAAGGATGCGTACTTTTTTTATAGATGCAATCCTATACATTTACATTTACGCTTTATACGACTTTCTTGAGATTACTTTTTTTATTTTTTTCTGTCCGATCCAAACAGTTTCGTTTGTTTCTAAGTTCATCAATTCAAGTTCAACTTGATAATATTTAAGCTGGGCTTTTTTATTAGCGTCAACAATTGAATTAATCTGACCTTTTAACATAAAATCAGCCGCCGTTTCGAAACCATGGCTTTTAGCGGAATCGGTTTTTGAATTTCCCGCTTGATCGCTTCTTTCCGCTCTTATTTCAGCACGCTGGTCTTTTGAAGCTACAAATGTTACTTTGCCTGAATTTATATAACTTCTTGCAAGATCTTTAACAAAAGTTTCGGTGCTTATATGTTCTTCAGTTTTATTTAGAACTAATCCTACAATAACCCTGGGCTTTCTGCCGTTTGATTTCGTATAATTCGTTATCCATTGATTTGCAAAAGAATCTGCAATCATGTCTTCGGCAACCTGTCGCGAATCTGTATCATTCCAATACCCGCTTAAATCAATTTCTTCATTGGAGTCAACCCTTGAAACCTGAGGACCTGAACATGCGATAAGGCAAACTGACATAAGTCCTGCGATAAAATATGCTGCGGCTTTCTTTAAGTTCATTTTTTATCTCCTGTAAACTACTCTTTTAAATTTTCTTTTCCCTATCTGCAAAACAAATTCTTTTTCAAATTTAACTACAAAATCCTCCTCCGTTTTTTGAGAATCTATCTTTACGCCGCCTTGCTCTATGAAACGTTTTGCCTCATTTTTGCTTGATACCATCGCGCTTTCAACAAGAATATCAGATAATTTCATCTCTCCTTTCTTCATTACATAATATTCTATATCCTCAGGAATATTTTTTTTTGCAAAAATTTTATTAAATTCTTCTTTTGCTTTTAAAGCTCCTTCTTTTCCGTGATACCTCTCCACAATCTCTTGAGCAAGCGCCAACTTTGCTTCTTTGGGATGCATATTCTTTCGTTTAAAGCTATATAATTGTTATAAGATTTTGACATCTTCTTAACGCCATCCGTACCTTCCAAAAGAGGCATAGTAATTACAATTTGAGCATCTTTAATTCCATAATCTCTTTGTATTTCCCTGCCAAGTAAAAAATTGAATTTCTGATCGTTCCCGCCAAGCTCTACATCCGCATTTAAAGCTACAGAATCATAAGCCTGTAATAAAGGGTAAAGAAATTCAATTTTTTACTTGGCAGGGAAATACAAAGAGATTATGGAATTAAAGATGCTCAAATTGTAATTACTATGCCTCTTTTGGAAGGTACGGATGGCGTTAAGAAGATGTCAAAATCTTATAACAATTATATAGCTTTAAACGA
>JAIXNA010000162.1 GCA_020328135.1 Candidatus Endomicrobiellum dinenymphae | reverse complement strand
AGGGGCGACGTCGAAGTCGCATGGGTATTTATAGTTGAAGTTGCAGTAACTTCTAATATTTTATCCCCCCGCTTAAGTTTTGAACAATCTTTCATTTTCAAAGACGCTCTGCATCTTTTATCTATAGTTTTAAACACTTTTATAAAGAGATCCGTACCGCAAAGAATCCCGGACTTGTTTGCAATTAGCGCAGCTTTAGCATACTTATCTTTTGAGACGAATTCTTTGGTTGTAATATCGCCAAAAACACCATCTTCTTTTAAAGCAAGTTCAATGAGAATTTTTGCTGTATTATTAATTATTTTCATAGCTTATCATTGTATCAAATTATATTAGACTTCCTGTAAAATCACAAGCTACTGCAACTTCAACTATAAATACCCATGCGACTTCGACGTCGCCCCTTTTATAGAAAGGAGAATAAAGAACATGGCAGTAGACTTTCCTTTCTCTGAAATAGGTGGCAATGCCAGAGACATTGACGAGATATGAAAGAGTACGCATTTGTATATTTAATTTTACTTCCTTTTCAAAAACTCTACAATACCGCTTGAGACCTGTTAATCCTTATAACAGCCAAGCCTAAAAAGAGTTCAATATTTGTACAGTAGGTCTCTATATTTAAAGCTATAAGCGCTTGCAAACCGCAGGACAAATTTTATTTAACGGGCAAGCTGAATGATTGGGATTTCTTGCTCTACAAATACGTCTTCCCAGAGTTTGTATATAAAAAGAAAACTTTATCCAATATTCTTTCGGCGCTACTTTCATCAAATCTTTCTCAATTTTAACAGGATCATCATATTTGGTAAGTCTAAGCAAATTCGCAATTCTTATGACGTGCGTATCGACCGCAATCCCATCCATTATACCAAAAGCGCTTCCTAAAACAACATTTGCGGTCTTTCTAGCAACACCTGGAAGAACAAGAAGCTCTTCCATAGTTTGAGGAACAACTCCGTCGTAATTGTCTGTTATTAGCTGAGCTGAGCTGATAATATTCTTAGCCTTATTTCTAAAAAAACCTGTGGATATTATATGCTTTTCAAATTCTAAAATATCGGCTTTTGCATAATCGTTTATATTTTTATACCGCTTAAAAACATTCTCTGTAACTTTATTAACTCTTTCATCAGTACACTGCGCGGACAAAATCACCGCGACAAGAAGCTCAAAGGGCGTTGAAAAGTTCAGAGCGCATTTTACGTCTCCAAAATTTTTTTCTAAAATTTTTATTACCTTGAGTGTATATTTTTTTTTACTTTTTTCCATTGATAATTCTAAGTATCTTTTTATGCATTGCGATGTTATTTGACACAAGCATTGTATCTTGGAACACAGAATCTTTTGAACCTCTATAATCCGATACTTCGCCTCCCGCCTCCTTAACCATTATAATGCCGGCGGCAATATCCCAAGGTTTTAACCCTTCCTCCCAAAAAAACTCAAAGCGCCCGCATGCCACATAAGACATGTCTAAAGCGGCAGAGCCAAGTCTTCTTATCCCTTGAGCCTCGAACATTATATTTTTAAAATTTTTCATTACTCTGGCGTTGCCTTTTCTAATAGAATAAGGAAATCCCGTAACGGCTAAAGAACGAATTGTATCTTTTACTTTTGAAACTTCTATTTTCTTGCCGTTAAGCCATGCTCCTTTATTTTTTTCTGCTACAAAAATCTCTTTCATAACTGGAGCATAAATCACGCCTGCAATAATTTCATTTTTATATTTTAATCCTATTGAAACGCAAAACATAGGAAGTCCATGTACAAAATTTACCGTACCATCAAGGGGATCAATAATCCAACAATAGTCTTTGCTAATCTCATTTACACCGTCTTCTTCCGCCAAAACACCGTGCTGAGGGAAAACATCTTTTATTATCTTTATTATCGCTTTTTGAGAATTTTTATCAGCCTGAGTAACGGGATCAATTTTTCCTTTATACTCGATATCGAGTATGCCGTTGTAATGCTTTAAAAGTACGGCGACCCCTGCTTTTGCTGCAGCTAACGCCGTATTTGCGTAAGATGAAAAATTCATACATGCTCCCGTATAATTTATTTAATTATCTAACATGCTTTCAATACTCTGAAGAATTTAATTCATTATGTCAAGAGACACAACCGTCATGCTTTTCTCATTATCAACATCGATAAAACAAATGTTTGCAATGACTTTGTGTATTATTGCTTCARAAACAGCAATGTTTAATGTAAAATATCCCAAATCCTTAGTTCTATCTCTCTCAATTTTATATTCAACATACATATTACTATCAATCATATAAATCTGATTTATAGAAATATTATTTAAATATTGAGAAGGTTTAGGCGCTATAATCACTGCAATTTTTTTGTCAAAATCAGGAACAGTAACTTTATCAACCATTATTTTAGCAATACCTAATAACTTATTAAATTTATCGACTGAATTTACTGCAAAAAAATTAATTTCTTTCAGAAGCTTAACATTATTCTTAAGGAAATATCCTTCTAATTTCTTAAATTGTAACAACTGTCTTTTCTCAAT
>JAIXNA010000044.1 GCA_020328135.1 Candidatus Endomicrobiellum dinenymphae | reverse complement strand
AATTGATAAAAGAATTTAAGAGATTTATAAGAAAAAAGGGRCACACAAATGTATATCGCAGAATACATTTGTGTGCCCCTTTTTTCTTATAAATCTCTTAAATTCTTTTATCAATTATATCTTTTCAAAAGTCTATTATGCGTTTGAGATTTTTCATCGATTTTGATAGAATACTCGCAAGCGATGTTGTAACTATAAAAAATTGGCTTAATAACAGACCAAGAAAATGTCTAAACTATCCTGTGCCTCAGGATGTCTTTGGTTCTGCTGTTGCATTAGCAACTTGAATTCGCTCTCTTTGCTATGATCTCCGGGCGTAGCGTAAAAAACGACATTTTGCATGGTTGCGCTTTTTCTTTAAGACGGATTTTAAGTTATCTAAAACTGACTATAGATAAAGGGGATGATTTTATAATGAGCGAAACGTCAACTCGATGGAGTCTTTCAGATTTTTTTGTAAAGCAAAGCAAAAATCACAAAATAAAAATTTTTGTTGCCATAGGCGTTCTTTTGGTAATAATTTTTGTAGGATTGTTTTTTTGTTTTTTCGGTTGTCATATAAACGAGTACGCTTCATCCGCAAAATTGTCGTCGGCTTATGTAGCTTTTTCTCAGGGCGATAAGCAAAAAGGAATCAATCTTTTAAATGAAACTATAACAAAATATCCAAAAATGCCTGCAGCATATCAAGCAAGGCTTGTAAGAGCGGACATATTTACTGAAGCAAAAGAGTATGGCGAAGCTTTAAAACTTTTAAGAGAAACTGTAAGTTTTGGTAAACCTGCTGTTATAAAACCGCTTGCAAATGCAAGAATTATTTATGTTTATGATTCAAAAATGGATTATTTAAATGCCATTAACGCCTCAAAAGAATTTATTGATAAATATCCTGATCATTTTCTTGTAAAAGATATTTATTTAAATTTGGCAGAATATTATCTTATTTTAGGATCAAAAGATGAAGCTGTAAAAATTTTTAACGAAGTGTTGGTTAATTTCCCTGCGACGAAAGAAGCGGAAAAAGCTCAGATTAAACTTAATGAAATAAAATATATGCAAATGCGATAATTCTTTATAGGTTCATTGTTTTTAGGAGTAGGAAGTGATGAAAAAATTTTTATTGATAGTCTTGAGTATGACGATATTAGTTGTTCCGTCGTTTGCAGATGGAAAAATAAATCGAACTTTAAAAGATAAAGTTGGTATAGGATTTAATACTACTTATTATCGTGTGCCTGCTCTTGCCTGCAGATATTGGTTGACAGATGCGGTAGGGGTGGAAGGTTTTACAGGTTTTAGTATACGCAAACGCTATAATACTTATATTGTTGGCTTGAAGCTGTTGAGAATAATTAAATCTTACAAAAGCTTAAATTTACTTGCATCAACAACGTTAGAATTACATGAAGCAGAGAATTCCCGCGCTCCTTATACGCGTTTTAATTTTCTTGCAGGCGTTGGCATAGAGTGGTTTGTATTAGATAATTTGTCATTGTCAACAGAGATAGGTTTTAAATTCGAAACCGGTAGCGCCAACGTGACAAATTTTTCAACAGATGTGAATACTATTACTATCCCTGTCGTAAATGTAAAATTTTATTTATAAAAATATAAAAGAAAAAGATTTTACCTACCTTTAAACTCTCAGAAAAAAGAAATAATTATGAAAAATTTAAATGTAAAAGGCAGAGCATTAACCAAAAAAGAAATGAAGATAGAAGCGCAAAAACTTCAAAAGGCTGGAAAGAGAGTTGTCTTTACAAATGGTTGTTTTGATTTGTTGCATTTAGGGCATATAAGTCTTTTTAAAAAGGCAAAAAGTTTGGGAGATGTTTTAGTAGTTGCAATAAATTCAGACAAATCTTTAAGTTGCCTGAAAGGTCCAAAAAGACCTTTAGTTGGAGAAAAAGACAGAGCAAGACTTTTGCTTTCTTTGAAATCTGTAGATTATGTTGTTGTTTTTGGCGAACAGACGCCGAAAGAGCTTTTAAGAGAATTGCGTCCTGACGTTCTGGTAAAAGGCGGCGATTATGAATTGTCAGAAATAATTGGTAGGAAATATGTAAAGAGAGTTTGCAGATTTCCCCTTGTCAAAGGCAAATCGACAACAAATTTAATAAATTTAATAGTAGAAAGGTATGGCTCTAAAAAAAGTTAAAGTTGATGTACTTTCTATTTCTCATTTTTCATCTTCGTCCGCTTTAAGAATTATCGACGCTAATCTAAACCGTTGCAGGGAAGGGTTAAGAGTTGTTGAGGACAGCTTGCGTTTTGTTCTAAATGACAGTAAATTGTATAAACAAATTCGCGCTATTCGCCACAATACAGACAATATTTTAAGACAAACTTATGGCGAGCTTATAAGAGAACGGGATTGTGTTGAAGATTTCGGCAGAGAGATGTCTGAAATATCAAAAAAAGATTTGCAAGCCATAATGATTGCGAATTTTAAACGCACTCAAGAATCTTTAAGGGTTTTGGAAGAGTATTCCAAGACTTTTATGCCTAAGATATCGTCGGAATTTAAGAAACAAAGATATGCGGCATACGCATTAGAAAGGAGAGTTTATTTAAAATATAAAAAGTTTTTTGAGAAACCTTGAAAATGAATAAAAAGATTACTTTCGCAAGTCGAAGGTTCGTATCTAGAATTTAAAGAATGTACGGATAAAATATCAAAAACAGTCTATGAAACTGTTTGCGCATTCTTAAACACAAAAGGCGGTGAGATTTTTATTGGAGTTAAAGATAATGGAACAGTTGTTGGGGTTGATAAAAAAATTGTCTTCAACATCAAACAAGATTTTGTTGCTTCTGTAAATAATCAAGATAAATTGTCGCTGACATTTTGTCTTTCTGTTGATAAAATTTCTATACGATATCCCGCGTGATACTATGCAAAATGAGCGAAGGAAAAACCTGATTGATATTGTTGTTTTGTAAAACGCTAAAAGCAAGATATGCGATACAAAAACAAAATTATGTTAAAATTAAGCGTATGAAATAT
Source organism: Candidatus Endomicrobiellum dinenymphae (assembly GCA_020328135.1). Lineage (GTDB taxonomy): Bacteria > Elusimicrobiota > Endomicrobiia > Endomicrobiales > Endomicrobiaceae > Endomicrobiellum > Endomicrobiellum dinenymphae. The sequence continues at coordinate 4,379 of JAIXNA010000044.1, read as the reverse complement.
TTTAGGAAAATTATTTTGAATCCGCTTGTTAAATCAGGCAAACTGTTATTAACTATGCTGGATAAATCGCGCAGTAAAAATCAAAAATATGTTACAAAATAAGGACAGTATTTATGGGAAAGCAAAAGACGACGTTGATGGAAGATGCGCAAAATGAAAAAGCAAGCGACCTAATAAAAAGCGCAGCGCAAACAGAAAATTTGAGCGAAGAATTTATAAGAAGCGGCATTGCCGCAGGTACTATCGTTATTCCTAAAAATTTCAATAGAAACTTGAAGAAAATCGTTGCAATAGGCGCAGGATTAAAGACAAAAGTTAACGCAAATATTGGCACATCTCCCGATTGTATAAATCTTTCTGAAGAGCTTGCAAAGCTAGATGTTGCCGTTAAGGCTGGAGCAGATGCTGTTATGGATTTGTCCACCGGCGGAAATTTAACGCAAATAAGAAAAGAAATTTTAGCCGTTTCGCCTGTCCAAGTCGGAACGGTTCCTATTTATGAGGCTGCTTGTAGAACTGTTGCAAAGAGTAAAAAAATATCTCAAATTGAAGGCGATTTATTGTTTGACATTATAGAGGAGCAGGCCGAGCAGGGCGTAGATTTTATGACAGTTCATTGTGGTATTAATAAAGCTGCGGTAGAGATATTAAACCGACAAGGGCGTCTTGCGGGAGTTGTCAGTAGAGGCGGTTCTTTCTTGGTAAAATGTATCAACGCGACAGGCAAAGAAAATCCTTTGTATGAACAATATGACAGACTTTTGCAGATAGCAAAAAAATATGATATCACGCTAAGTCTTGGCGACGGTTTTAGACCTGGCTGTATTCAAGATGCTTCAGACGGTTCTCAGATTGCGGAACTTTCAGTTTTGGGAGATCTTGTTTTGAGAGCAAGAAAAACCGGTGTTCAATCTATGATAGAAGGTCCGGGACACGTTCCTCTAAATCAAATTGAAGCAAATGTAACTATTGCAAAAAGAATGGGACACAATGCGCCTCTTTATTTCCTGGGACCATTGGTAACTGATATAGCTCCCGGTTACGACCATATAACATCTGCAATCGGCGGAGCAATAGCGGCGGCGCGCGGCGTTGATTTTATTTGCTATGTTACTCCTGCAGAACATTTAAGGCTTCCTAATTTACAAGATGTGCATGATGGCGTTATCTCTGCAAGAATAGCAGGACATGCGGCGGATATTGTCAAAGGTGTTAAAGAGGCAAAAGAGCGAGATGATGAGATGTCTAAATGGCGTAAGGCAAGAAATTGGGAAAAACAAAAAGAGTTTTGCATTGATCCTATAAAATTTGCAAAAGAGAGAGCAAAGCTCTCGCCTCGTCAAGAAGACGTTTGTACAATGTGCGGAGAATTTTGCTCTATGAGAGATGAGTAAAAAAGGCACGCAAAAGCATGGTTTAATAATATAAGGTAAAAATTCATGCTAAGAGGACGAAACTATAAGCTATGATGTACTGCAAATGTCAAAAAGGAGGAAGCGGGATACATGAGTATGTTGGGGTATTTTGTTGAAGCAAGTTTTGGCATATCAATGTTTGTTGATGCAGTATTATTTTTTTACCTTAAGTTATAAAGACATATAAAACCAAGTACTCAAAATCTTTCCCTCACAACCTTCGCAGGATTTAATGTAGTACAATTAATAAAAAAGAGTAGATTACGTAAAAACCCTATCATTGATGTTGTTCTTTTTGGCTATGATAGCCTGAACGATTCAGGCGCAAATCTCAAAAATGAAACATGCGCTAGCAGAAAAAAATGGGTCGAAGAATAAAGAAAAATAAAAAACAGTCGCATTATTACTAATTGTATTCCTCTTGGCAAATGTGGACTGCTCTGACAACAAAAAAGTGGTAGTACCGATGGATTTCGTACAAAGACAAGAGGACTCACAAACCACGCCTCTGCTAAAGCTTTGATATGAACAGTCCAAGTCGCATACTACATCAGAGGCTGCGCCTCGCTGCAAAACATACGACTATTATTTCAGCGACGAGTACAAAGATACTTACACAATACCGGGAGAGGCGCGCGACGAAGAAGAAATATGCGCGGCTCGAGAGAAATTGTTTTGAGGGCAATTTTTACGACGCCCAAAAACAAGGCGTACTCTTTGACAGACGCGCCCGATGGACTCTGAGACTTATAGGAATTGTTGTTCTATTACTAAAGACTATAGGCGCCGCTCAGCGCCGCAAACGGGTTGGCGAGAGTCGCAGCTGTAGGCGCTTTATTTTTTTGCTATTAAAAAATATGAGGGTAGCTTCCCAGAGAACAAATATAAGCAGGAAGATTTTGAACAGTTGGAACGGAATGCGAGAGAATGCAGGCAAAACAGGCAAAAAATGCAACAAATAAGCGCAAATCAAACCACTTTCGACAACATCAACAAATCGCTGGTAGCAAATGAGCCTCAAAGTGTTTGAAAAGAAAAAGTTCTTCTAGCTTATCCGACTTTCCCTTCAAAGTCTGTAATGGATTGTGTTAGTAGTACAATGTTAATCTGATCCTTATACCGTATCAAATATCCAAGTAAGCGCAGCGGTAAATGTTGCGAGTACCTTAAGTCAGAAGAGATTCTTGATAGAGAGGTCGCAACATTTATGAAAAAGAAAGTATCAAACGTGAATTTTTTCGTAATAGACAAATATGGTAATCACATATACAAAAACTATGTTTATTCAAAGATTCCCGGAAAACAACATAAATGCAAAAATGTTTCATCATCAAGCGTAGGAAGTAAATACAATGGTTATGAGAACAAAAAAAAGAAGTTATGGTTGAAGAGGTATACAAAGACGCGTGTTTTTTATCCGTTAAAGCTCTTCTTTGTTTTATTGATAATAATGTTGAAGGCATTAATAGGTCTTTCCGTTGATATTGTAGATCGTAAAAAACTAGAATCGCTTGCTGAACGGGTAGCTCAAGATATTCGTTCTTCGTTAGTCGCCTTGTCTATGTTTTACAAAGAGTTGTAAAAATCTGTCAAAAAGAGAACATATTTTGTTAAGCAATATTTCTGAAAGCATCTAGAATATTGCAAACGAGTCGCTTGATAGATATCAATCAGGCAAAAATACAAATACTGCAGCAAATAAAACAATATACATGACACAGCAACGCAATATTCGCCGTAAAAGCTATGAACGCTCAAATGTTGATAAAATCCGCAGAAAATGCAGGGAATGAATTTACTCTTAATATTTCCTAAAATCCCAACGTCCCAAATGATTCGCTGATAAGATTGTATTGCATAAAGATAACGCTATAGTTGTATTAGATGTTGATACGTCAAATTCATGATATTTGGAAGAAACGTTTTAAATCCCATTCTAGCTATGTAACTGTAAAATATTTTACTTAAGGTTCAGAAGCTGTTGATTTCATAAATTTGGTAAAGGAAAAAAACAAAGTTTTTTACTAACTGATTATGAGTTGAGAAATCAAAATATCAATGGCATAAATGTTATAGAAAAAAGCAATATACAAAAACAATCTATTCTTGTAACAAGCGTATGTATCTCAAGAATAAAAGATTTTAACGAAAAGAGTAATTTTATTAAAACGTTTCCAAAAGCATGTATAAATGATTTCCCTGTATTATTAGATGAAAATACTGAGAGAATTGAAAAGACTTGCAATACCGATATTGTATTTGTTGATGACAATGAGAGTTGTTCGTTTGCATTGGATACTATTTCAAAAGAGCGAGGATTGTCTGTAGATACTTTATACGAATCCCGATGATTTTCTAAACAATTTAACAAGTACTCCAAAAATATTAAAATTATTGTTGATCACGGTATGAAGCATAAAAATGAACGGCTTTGATTTAGCGCATAAGTTGCATGAATCCGGATACGCAAGATTGTGGATGATGACAGGTACGATATTTGAAAAACATGAGGTTCCAACTTATCTCAAAGTTGCGGCAAAAGATACAAAAGATATTGAGTATTGTTGAAGGCGTTGCATGGGTATAATCAACCATTTAGCTATATGTCGTTATCTGAAAATTTATATTGTTTTGCAACTGCAAAAATTGTAGAATGGGGGTTCTAAATTATGCTATTTAGTATTGTTGATTGACCATATAACGCCTTCAACAATACTCAATATCTTTTGTATCTTTTGCCGCAACTTTGAGATAAGTTGGAACCTCATGTTTTTCAAATATCGTACCTGTCATCATCCAAAATCTTGCGGCAAAAGATACAAAAGATCGCTAATCTATATTATCTTTTGCCGTTATATGGTCAATCAACAATACTAAATAGCATAATTTAGAACCCCCATTCTACAATTTTTGCAGTTGCAAAACAATATAAATTTTCAGATAACGACATATAGCTAAATGGTT
>JAIXNA010000007.1 GCA_020328135.1 Candidatus Endomicrobiellum dinenymphae | reverse complement strand
TGTTCGTAAGTTTTTGTTACGGCGACCCTCGCTTGCTGTTCTTTATACCCTAATGCGATAAGACCTTCTATTGCATCGGAAAGCATTGAATTTTCATTAATTTTTATGCCTGACCACTTTTCTTGTCCTGTGATATTTACCGCCGCAATTTTATCTTTTAAAGCAGCAATAAGTTTGTCGGCAGTTTTTTTTGTAAAACCGAAAATACCATTTAACATAGACGGGTTTTTAGTGATTACGGCTGTTTTAAAATCTGCAAAAGATTTAGAAATTTTATCAACATGCTCCATAGCTTTTTTAGCGCCTGTGCCTGGCACTTCATCTTTTATGAGAAGGTACATTTCTCTTTCTTCTTTAGAAAGAAAACCATACAAATATACGACTCCGCCATATATACCAGCAACGGCTTCCGCAACATATATTTTTACTGAATTTCCAATTTCAGGCAGTTTGGAAAATGAAGACATTGTAATTGCTACAGAGTAACCTATGCCGTTTACGTCAACAGTTACACTGTTTGTTGATTTTGAATTCAGCGTTCCACATAAATAATCTATCATAAACAACGTCCTTCTTTATCTTTTTGAAGCCCATTTTACGGTATTAACATGGCATATCGCCATTGCAAGAGCGTCTGCGGCATCGTCAGGTCTTGGTATCTCTTTAAGTTTTAGAAAAGTTTTTACCATGCGTTGCATTTGATGTTTATCCGCCGAACCATATCCCGTAAGAGCTATTTTAACAGTTCTAGGATTATACTCAAACAATGGAAGTTTGTTAATTGAAATAGTTAAAACTATTGCGCCTCTTGATTGTCCTACGGATGCGACGCTTCTTGCTGCTTTTAAAAAAAATATTTCCTCTATGGCAACAGCTTCGGGTTTATATTTATTTATAATAGTCTGAATCTCTGTATGCACGCGCTGTAACCGTTCTATCAGCGGAGTAGACGGCATTGTTTTGATACAACCGTACTGTATTGGATTAATTTTATCTCTAGAAAAAGCATCAACAATTCCCCATCCCGTAAGAGAAAGACCCGGATCAATTCCAAGCACTATCATTTTTTTATAGAATGTTTACACATCCAATTTCTCCATATCTTCACCGGAAATATCAAAATTTGCGTAAACATTTTTAACGTCGTCATGCTCTTCTAATTCATTCATAAGTTTTAACATACAGCTTGCATCATCGCCTGTAAGGGTAATTTGAGTTTGCGCAATCATCGATATTTCGGCAGACGCAACTTCTATGTTTTTTTCTTTTAAAGTATTTTTCACCTTATCTAAATCTGCAGTGGACGTAATAATTTCATATACATCGCTATCCGTTTCGCTCTTAAAGTCCTCTACTCCTGCTTCTAACGCTATATTCATCACAGTTTCTTCAACTGCTGTTGATTTATTGACTGTTATATATCCTTTTCTGTCAAACATCCATCCTACGCAGCCTGCTTCGCCAAGGTTTCCCCTATGGCTTGAGAACATTTTTCTTATATCCGACGCTGTTCTATTCTTATTATCAGTTGTAATTTCAACAATCAAAGCTACGCCGGCAGGCCCGTATCCTTCATAAACCATTTCTTCATAAACTGCGCCCGGGATTTCTCCATTGCCTCTCTGTATAGCTTTTTTTATGTTATCCTGAGGCATATTCGCCTCTTTAGCGTCTTCTATAGCTTTTCTCAAGCGAGCATTATGTTCAATTTGGGATCCGCCTTCTTTAGTGGCAACTGCTATTTCTCTTATAATCTTTGTAAAGACTTTACCTTTTTTTGCATCAGTTGCAGCTTTTTTGTGTTTAATACCTGCCCATCTACTATGACCTGACATGTTTTTAACTCCTCAACGCGCAATTGTTATTTTTATGTTTTGACAAATTAAATTCAATCCAAGGTAAATTACGCTTTTAATGCAAAGTATATTCTACCGCTTATCTATCGTCGCAATTATTCCCTCGACTCTTAATTCCTCTTTTGTCCCTTCCTTCTTGTATTTTTTCTCTTCTCCCGCTAGAAACGTTGAATTGTTAAGAACGTATTCCAAAAAACGCGCCAAGACGGACTTTTATGTCTTAAGAGAATGAGTTGTTTTTAAATAAATAGAACCCTAAGAAAACATTTTTAATAAGAAATCTTTTATGCCATCAAAACACTTATTATTAAAATCAAAAACATCATTTCGTTACGCTGCGAGGCCAATTGAAGGACTGTCTGCAAGTTTAGTTGATAAGTACGAAAATATTATTGATTTTGATTCATTTTTAAATTCAAATTTCTCGCCATTTTTCCCACCATTGTTTCGCACGCAACTAATATATTCTTCTACACAATGGCAAATAGAATCAGTTTTCATATATTTAATACATAAATCTTCAAGCATTCCAGGACTTTGATTATCAGGCATTATATAAACCCCGCAACGCGCCACATCATCAATGTCCTTTACATTATTAGCTAAAGAAATATCATCGATATTAAAACGAACATAGGCGGCGGTTGAGACGGAAGATTTAAGACTATCTAATGCGCTTTCCGCTTGTTTATCTGCATCTCGTACAAAAGCAATTTTATTAACGTCTTCAAACCCCGCTCCTCTTGATAATGCATCAAACTCATTTTTGAATTTAGAAACACCGCCAACATCAATACACTGAACATCAGGTACATCTAAAAATTTTAAAAGCGCATTGAAGAAATTAACTTCGTCTTTACCTTCTACAAGTAAAATAGATGTTTCTCCTATTTTAATTTTCTCAGTTCGACTCATGATCCACTATCTTACCTCCATCTCATTTTCCATAGCAGTTTTTATATTTATTTCATTGTACGAAACAACCCGAAGCTCATTATTTTTTTTGTCCAATCTAATCAAAGAAATTTCGTCACTTAATTTATTATTTGAATCATACACATTGCAAAAACTTTTAATACATTCATACGAATGTGTGGTAGCTAATATCTGCACATTATAGAGCTGGCATGCTTTAAAAATTGCCTTCCATAATGATTTTAACGAAGAAAAATGTAATCCATTTTCTATTTCATCTATCAATAAAACTCCATTCTTTACTCGTCTTAATGATGCTAATATAGAAACAATTTTAACAATACCGTCGCCCATAACATTAATAGGCAATAGTTCTTTTTTATCTTTAACATCTACGTAAACAATATTATCTGCCCCCATCTTGATGCCAATAATATCGTTTGATATCTCTTTTAGGATGTCAACCATCTCATTTTCAGATTTATTCATAATCAAATCATTAACAGCTTGTCCCATAAATAACATATTGCTAGTGTTTCTATATTCTACAAGGACCTCGGGCATTCCATAGTTTGGTATTGGTTTTAAAGTAATACTGAAATCGTTAGAAGAAGATTTACCAGATATTCCAGTAAAGTTATAGCGAATACCTATCATTAGCTTGTGAACCTCTGTCGTACTTGGTTGCGAAAAAATCTCTTTATTTTCTCCATTGTTAGAAGAATTGTTAGCTCCAAATAGCCCAACCAGTGGACTAATTTCTAAACTCATTTTTTTATTATCAGCAGTTTCTGCACTAACATTTACTATGTCGTTAATATTAAAATCATTAAACAAATATTTGAAATCATTATCAGAACGAATAAACATTTGCCTCATATTTTGAACGACTACTGATAATGTAGGATTATTGCCTCCAAGAAGCAAAAATAGAGCATCGAGGACGGAAGTTTTCCCGCAACTATTTTTGCCTATAAGCAAATTAACTAACTTCAAATCTTTTATCTGTAAGTTTTTAAAACCTCTAAAATTGTTGATATTTACTGATTTTAACAACATATATGCCTCCCTGATAAAATCAAATTTAGAGCGCGTTTGCCGCGTTACATTTTTCTACGTTTAATTCCAAGTCCTGATTTTAGGTCAACTACAGATTTTTTTAATTCTGATTCGATAGCCGACATGTCAATAAATTCTTTTCTCTTGCTTTTCATTGCCTTTGCAAGCTTTACGGCTTGTTGTATTTTTTGCTTGTTTAATTCGTCTGATTGGGCTGCAAATTCCGCAACAACATTAATAACGTTATTTGTAATTTCTATAAAACCGCCGCTTACTGTAATTTTTTTTATACCGCTTGAAGAATTGATTACTATTTCTCCATTGCGCAGTTTTGTTACAAGGTTAGCATGTCCGGGCAGCGCGGTGATTATACCGCTTGCTGTAGGAAAAGAAGCAGACATGATATCGCCTTTGAAAACGACGCCTTGCGGCGATAAAATTTCTATTTCAAATTTTTTCATTTATTTACCCAATATAATGTTTGCCGTTACATACGGCAAACAAGTTAGTGATATTGATATAGTCAAATCGCTTTAAATTGCGCCTGCGCTGTCCTTGCAAGGAACGAAATGATGACGAAACAATCCAGCGTTGTCGCTGTCTAGATTGCCACAACTTGCAAATGGCGGCGGGCGCGGCGCAAGCCTTGCAATGACAAGGCGACGTTAAAACTTAACAGCGCAACGATAGCGCGTTTCCAAAATGACTCAATATCTATTCTTTCCAGACTATATGCCCATTTATTCCATGCTTATCATAAACTTTTAAAATATCTGCAGTAAATTTTATTAGTTCCTCATTGTTTTCTTTTTTTGCGAGTTCATATAAACGTATATACATTTTTTTACCTGTTTCAGTTTCATTTAAATTCTTTTTTAAAAAGTTATGCTGCGAGCATAAAGTCTGCCCATTTTCCATCGTAGATTTGCCGCCTTTATCTCTTGGTTTAATATGGTCAACATGCAACTCGCATCCGTCGTTAATCCCTTTACCGCAAATAACGCATTTATATCCGTCTCTTTTTAAGATATCATCCTTTTGTTTCTGCGTGAAATTATCAAGCGCTTTTTTCGTAGCCACTTTAGGGTCATATCTGTATACCCCTTTTCTCACTTTTATTAAAAATCCTTTTTGATGCAGCTTTCTTATCCCTCTGTCCGGATCTCTAAAAACATTGCCCGTTATTTTTTTATATTCATACGTTAGCCAATCTACAACTTCAGCATGTTCAATGTCTCTGTTTTTGTGATTTACGAAAAACTTTTTAATCAGTTCATTTTGCGAAACATTTTTCACTACTTTCCTCGTCAAAACCAAAAACGTCTAACTCTTGTAAAATTCTATTTTTTGCTAATTTACAGTAAGTTAAATCAATATCTAAGCCAATACCAATACGCTTATTCAACGCCGCCGTTAATACGGTGGTTCCGCTTCCGCTGAATGGGTCAAAAACAACATCGTCTATAAAGCTAAAAAGTTTTATAGCTCTGTACGGCAGTTCTTTAGGAAACGGAGCGGGATGTCCTATTCTTTTTTTACTTTCTCCATTAAATGTCCACATTCCATTTGTCCAGTCCATAAAATCTTTTTTTGTTATATCTGAAATTTTGCTACCATAAATTTTTTTCCAATCTTTTTTATACAGGACAAGTACTAACTCAACAGGCGCTATTACATAAGGAGCAGAAGCGGACATAAAAGACCCCCACGCTGTGCGTCTTGATATATTGCCCTCGTTCCATATGATAGTTGAATGATACTTCCAGCCTGCTTCTTGCGCTATGCGCGTTATATCAGCTCCAACGCTTCTTTGCCCGCCCTTGTTTTTATCGAGAGGAATATTTAGTATCATGCGACCGGTGTCTCTTGCCCAATAGTAACAATTTGTTAGCCATTCTCTAGTAAATATTAAATAATCCTTATAACTTAAAATATCGTCGTTTGAGTTATATTCAATTCCAACATTATAAGGAGGGGACGTAATAATCAAATCACAAAATTCTTTTTTAAAATTAGATATATTAAGAACATTTCCTCTGTAAAGACAAGCGTTACTAAATGTAAAAAATGGCTCTAATGCCTTTTGTTTTTTTATTACCTTGCCTTGTTTAATCGACCGGTCATTGCTTCCTCGTCGCATTTTTTATCCATTTACATTTATATAGTTGTGTTGCTATTTCATTCATACTCACACCCCAACATCATATTTTGTTTTTAAGGAACAGCGCATCCATCGTCAACGCCGTTGGTATTGTCGCCCATTTTTAAAAAGGGGCGACAAGGATCTAGGAAATACGCTGCGAAGACAACTGATAAAATATAATATCTTTTATGTATGCTTTTTGCCTGCTACAAAGCGTTATCTACTTGACGGTTTCTTAGCTTTTTCAACGGCGTCTTCAATAGACCCGACCATATAGAAAGCTTGCTCAGGTAAAGAATCGTATTTGCCTTCAATAATCTCTTTAAAACCTTTTATAGCATCTTCGGTTTTAACGTATTTACCTTCAATACCGGTAAACGTTTCTGCAACAAACATCGGTTGCGTTAAAAATCTCTGTACTTTTCTTGCTCTTGAAACAGTTATTTTATCATCGTCTGAAAGTTCATCCATGCCAAGAATTGCAATGATATCTTGTAAATCTTTATATTTCTGTAAAATCTTTTTAACCGACATTGCCGTACTGTAATGGTCTTCGCCTACTGTATTTGGATCTAAAAGCCTTGAAGAAGACGTAAGAGGATTAACAGCCGGATATAATCCCTGTTCCATAATAGCTCTATCGAGAGTTAATGTTGCGTCTAAATGTGAAAATATGGCAACAGGCGCAGGGTCCGTATAATCGTCGGCAGGAACATAAACTGCCTGCACGGAAGTTACGGAGCCTTTATTGGTCGATGTGATTCTCTCCTGCAAATCGCCCATGTCTTTTGCAAGATTAGGTTGATAACCTACTGCCGACGGCATTCTTCCAAGAAGGGCGGAAACTTCGCTGCCTGCCTGCGCGAATCTGAAAATGTTGTCGATAAATAACAAAACATCTTCGCCTTTTTCATCACGAAAATATTCTGCCATTGTAAGCGCCGAAAGAGCAACTCTCATTCTGTTGCCGGGAGGTTCGTTCATCTGACCAAAAACCAAAACGGTTTTATCCATAACTTTTGATTCTACCATCTCCATCCACAGATCCGTACCTTCTCTTGTTCTTTCTCCTACTCCGGCAAAAACAGAGTGTCCATTGTGAACCGCGGCAATATTTCTTATAAGCTCTTTAACGATAACGGTTTTACCTACGCCAGCGCCGCCAAAAATACCGATTTTTCCGCCTTTTGTAAACGGAGAGATTAAATCTATTACCTTAATGCCCGTTTCAAGCATTTCAGGCGTTGTTTTTTGATCTATAAAAGTAGGAGCTTCCCTGTGTATAGGGCGTCGTTGAACAGAACCGTCAATTTCTCCCAAAGCGTCCACCGGTTTACCTAAAACGTTAAATATTCTGCCAAGCGTTTTTTCCCCAACTGGAACGCTAATTGGAGCAAAAGTTCTTGAAGCTTTCATTCCTCTTTTCATGCCGTCCGTAGAACCCATAGCGATTGTTCTTACTTCTGAATTATCCATTTCAAACATTGTTTCAAACGTTAAATTGCTTCCGTCGGGCATTTTTAAAATCAACGCTTCATAAACTTCAGGGACAGCTCCCTCAAATTTAAAATCCACAACCGCCCCTTGAACCTTTATAACAGTTCCTTGAGCGCTTGACGGACTAAGTTCTCTTTCTTTATTTTCCATTTTCCATTCCCTGTTGTCCATTTGCAAGATCTAAAATTTCGCTTGTAATTTTTTCCTGCCTGGACTTATTATAAATATTAGTTAATGATGCCGATATATCGTTTGCGTTATCTTTTGCATTTCTCATAGCGGTCATTCTTGCAGCTTGCTCCGAAGCGTAAGCATTCATAAATGCGCTATAAAACTCTACTTCAAAATAAAAAGGCAGCAAATCTTCTAGAACATGTCGCGAACTCGGTTCAAAAATATAATCAATGTCCGTTATCTTAAAATCTTTATCCGGTTTTACGGGAAAAACTTCCTCTATTACAGATTCTTGAATGAGCATATTTTTAAATTCAGTATAGATGATGCTTACTTTTACAGCTTCTCCTGCAAGATAAAACTTTTTTGCTATGTCAATCATAGGATATAAATCATCATACCTCGGGAAACTGCTTCCCATGGGAAACGATGCCAATACATTGTAGTCGTATCTTGTCGCTTCTGTTGAAGCTTTTTTACCGACGACAACGACATAATCTTCAGATTTTAAATAGGAACTTGCCTTTTTAAACAGATTTACAACAAGTCCGCCTGCAAGACCCTTGTCCGGAGATATAATATAGACAAGACGCTTGCCTTCTTTTTCCTTTGAAAACCTTTTTACGCCGTCGTGTAAATCTTTATCCGTAAGAATTCTTTGAACTATATATTTAATTTTTTTTGCATATGGATTATGTTTTTCAACGCAATCCTGAGCTTTACGTATTTTGGACGCAGATATCATCTCCATAGCTTTTGCTATCTGAGCTATGCTGTTTGAAGTTTTTATTCTTTTCTTAAGCTGTTGCAGATTCTGCGCCATAGTTATTTATGCTCTTAAATTCTTGGATTTCTTTTTCAAGCTCCGCTCTCAAAGCATCGTCTATTTTTGCGTTAACTGAAAGTTTTTTTACAGTTTCAGGATATGTTTTCTTTATATATTGCGTCAAAGAGCGCTCAATTTCGGCAATCTTGCCAACATCTATGTTGTCAAAAAGACCGGATGTTACGGCAAAAATTGACAATATTTCCGAAAGTTCATCGTAGGGCTGATACTGCGGCTGTTTTAGAATTTCTGCTATTCTCTTTCCTCTCTCGAGCCGTTTTAATGTATCTTCGTCTAAATCGCTTCCAAATTGTGTAAAAGCCTGAAGTTCTCTAAATTGTGAAAGTTCAAGTCTAACAGGCCCTGCCAATTGTTTCATCGATTTGGTTTGCGCAGCGCCGCCTACGCGCGAAACAGAAAGACCAACATTAATTGCAGGACGCGTGCCCGCGTTAAATAAATCTGCTTCAAGATATATCTGTCCATCTGTAATTGAAACCACGTTTGTTGGAATGTATGCCGACAAGTCATTTCCTTGTGTTTCGATAATAGGAAGCGCTGTTAAAGATCCGCCGCCGTTTTTATCAGACATTCTCGAAGCTCTTTCCAAAAGTCTTGAATGTAAGTAGAAAATATCTCCGGGGTATGCTTCGCGTCCCGCAGGTCTTTTAATCAAAAGAGAAATCTGTCTATACGACCACGCATGTTTTGTTAAATCGTCGTATACAATTAAAACATCCTCGCCTCTATCCATAAAATATTCGCCTATCGCGCACGCGGCAAGCGGCGCTATATATTGCATTGAAACAGGATCTGAAGATGTCGCTGCGACAACGATAGCGTAATCCAACGCGCCTTCATCTTTTAATTTTGCGGTGATAGAAGCTAGGTTAGATTGTTTCTGCCCAATAGAACAATATATGCATATCACTCTTTTTAAACCCATATCCAATTTTTTTTGGTTTAATATAGTGTCGATTGCGATTGCTGTTTTTCCGGTACCCCTGTCTCCAATAATAAGCTCTCTCTGTCCTCTTCCAATTGGCGTCATTGCATCAATTGCTTTAATTCCTGTCTTCAGAGGAATTTCAACAGGGCTCCTATGAATAATGCCCGGGGCTATTTTTTCAACCGGATAATAAGCGGGCTTTTCATGTTTTAACTCGGCGCCGTCTATAGGTTCGCCAAGCGCATTGACAACCCTTCCTATAAGCTTATCCGAAACCGCGACATTTAAAACTTTGCCCGTAGCTCTTACTTTCATGCCGCGTACGACATGGCCTGAAGTTCTAAGCAAAACTATAGAGACAAAATCTTCGTCAAGATTCAAAACAAACCCTACTGATCCGTCGTCAAAGTCTATTTCTTCGTAATACCCGGCATTAGAAAGACCTGAAGCTTTTACAATTTCATCGCCAACAGTTTCAACAATACCGAAATTTACGAGCTCAGGATTTGTCTGCGTAGAATACAATTCTTTTTCAATTTTTTGTATTATTTCTTCTGGTTTCATCACAATCTCTCTTGTACAGCCAAGCAACTTTGTGTTAATGTTCCAATATTAAAGTTATTTGGCTATAGCGTTTAAAATTCTTTTTACTATTCCTGTAACGCTGTAATCCAAAACAAAATCGCCATATTCAAAGCGAATTCCGCCGGCAATAGCCGTGTCGTCGCGCTTAAAAGAGATCCTTTTGTTTGGAAACATGTCTGTAATTTTCTTTTTGTTTGCGCCGCTTAGTTCGCCTGCAAAACTCGCAATAACATTGTTGTCTTTTATTTCTCTAGACAACAAGCGTATAAACAATTTAAGTTCTTGTCTAGAAAAATTTGAACAAATCCAATTCAAATTTTTTTCAGACAATTCATTATGAGTTACAATAGACTTCGCAATATCTTTAATTTGTGATATTTTCATCTATTTTTTCCAATGCGCGCGATATAAGTTTTTGTTTCTCATCTTCAGTAAATAAATCTGATAAAACTTTCGATAAAACTTTTCCGGAAAGATTAACAGAGATCTTTCCTATTTCTTTATTCATATTTTCAAATTCTGCCGCTGCCTGATGTTTTGCGTCTTCTAAGATTTGCGCAGAATGTTGCTTTGCTTCTTCTATAGCCTCTGTTCTCGACTCGTCAATTGAAGCCTTAACGGATGCTGTTAATTTGTCAGCATTGCTTTTAGCGTTCGCGAGTATCTTTTTTCGTTCTTCGTCTGCATTTTCCAAAGCAATTTTTGCATTTTCAGCATCTTGTAAAGACTGTGCAATCCTACTTTTTCTTTCATCAAGCATTTTCTTTAAAGGTGAAAATAAAAACCTTTTAAGAACAAATACTACGATCAAAAAATTAACAAACTGAAATAAAAATAATTTTGCTTCTAGACCAAACTTTTGTATTATTTCCATTTTTATCTCTTGTTATTAAATTAGAATGCCAAAATAAGAGAGTAAATTGCTATAGATTCTGCAAATGCCATTGCTATAAGCATGTTTATCATTATTTTGCCAGATGCTTCAGGATTGCGTCCTATAGCCTCTACTGCTTTTGCCCCTATGTAACCAATTCCCAACGACGGCGCAACGCCGCCGATTGCAATAATAATTCCGCCTGTAAAAGTCATTTTTTTCTCCTTTCCACAAAAATTAATGTAATTTGTCCGTCATTATATGCATAAATGCCATCGTAAGCATTGCAAATACTATCGCTTGGATAAGCGCTACCATAAGCTCGAGAGCTATAAATGGCAATGGGAGTCCGATGGAGCATAATCCGTACATTGTTCCCATAACTCTTTCCCCTGCGAAAATATTGCCAAATAAACGAAACGAGAACGAAAAAAACTTCGCTAATTCATTTACAAGCTCTAAGAGACCTACAAATAAAAATACAGGAAACATTTTAAATGTAATAAATCTTGTAACATAGCCTTTAATACCTGTGTGTTTTACACTTAAACAGTGGGTCGCAATGACGGACGCTACGGCAAGAGCAAGCGTTAGATTTAAATCGCTGGTAGCAGCTCTCAAAAACGCTACGCCATCATGCCCCGATACTGGCGTATAAAACCTAATGGACTCAAAACCAGGAACTTGCGCAAGTAGGTTTGAAACCACTATGAAAAGAAAAAAAGACACAGCCCACGGATATATAAACGAAGCTCTTTCTCCGGCAATATTTTCGGCAGTATCCTTAAAATAATCGATAACAGCTTCCGCGGCATTCTGAAGGCTACCCGGTCTAAGAGTAACTGCCTTGCTTACCAACACTGCTAACGCAATGATAACTATATCTGTTAGTAACGTCGCTACAACTGTGTTTGTTATCGGGAAACCCATAATTGAAAATAAAATATCCGGACTTATTTGCATCTACTACCTCTGAGTTAGCTACAATCTTTTATGAACATCATACGATTCCGCATGAGTATCGTTGTAATCAATATCGCGAACTTCTAATCATTCTTTCGTTGCTTTATCTTTATCTCCAAGTTTTTCACAAAGATCAGCCAGCCTTTTCTAGCATTTATATTACGAAAATTCAAATCTATAGCCTTAATATACGCATTTTTGCATCGTCAAATCTTTTGTACGCCGAATACAAGTTGCCAAGTTGGACATAAGTCTCTGAGTAATCGTCAACTCTTCTTTTTGCCCAATCTTCAACCCAAAAATTGCGAGGGTTTTTTGCAGCTTTGCAGGATATTCTAAATGCACAAGAAGAGTTTTTCTCCCATTTCTAGAAGACCGTTTTGTACATATACCGCGACAAGCCTATAGTACGTGATGGATATATTGAATCTATTGCCAAATACTTATTGTAACTGATTGTAGTAGTAAACAGTTTTATTATACAACTCTCTTATTACCATTATTTGCTGTTCAATAGTTTCTTGAGGTTTTTTGTCAGCTGTACATCGCTCAAGAATTTGCCTATTTTGATAAGCAATTTTTCACACAACTGACCAACTAGGCGTTTAGATTGTACATAATTTGGCGTTATAGTCCAAAGCTTTTCAAAAGTGATTTTTGCTACTTGTTGATTACCCTCTAAACACGCGATAGCTTTAAAATACATAGGCATAGAAAACGACGGATTATATTTATTAACCTTATCGAAAGTCGAAATGACATCTCTCAAGTTTGCATATTTTGCAAGTGTTGCAGCTTCTGCATGTAACATATCAGCTATAAAATATCTAAATGTAAATATATACCATCGCCACGCAAAACGACGCGACCATTATCATTTGCAAAAAGATTTTTAAAGGTTTTTTAAGATAGTCTTTAAGCGCAATGTTATTTTCTTTTACAAGATTTGCGCCTATTGCAAGGGTAATCCATATCATAAGCCAAAACACGCAACCGGAAGAAACAAATCTTAGAGAAACACATACGCAATCATGAGCTAATTGCGATGCAAATGCGCTTATCGCTCCAAACTGCATATACAGCATTGGTTCGGAGCATCCATCCTTACTTGAACGCAGAAATAACATGTTTTTGTAGCCCACGACAAATACAAGAAGAATAATAACAAAAAATATTGTAAGACCTACTATGCTTTCGTCATACAAAATTTCAAGATATTCATTTTCAGGATTCGCTTTCCGTATTTATGTCTTCCTTCTATAAGAAATATTTGCGGTCTTCTCCATGGCGGATATGTTACATAGAATGCGCCTATTCCTGCGCCCAAAACAGGATTTGTGTTTATCATTTCCCATATTGATATAACCATGTAAAAACTCTAAATGAAACGCTATCAGTTCCTCAGAAGTCTTCTTGTAAATTCCATATCCATAACGGACAACGCAATTAAAGTACAAGCAGCTGCGGATATAATTATCTTTTTAAAGTTTTTTGAAGCATAGAAGAGAAAATATTTGCTCTTTTATAGTTTAATTTAATGAACTTTAGTCAATTCAGCGTAGCATCCCATAACACAATAGATTTTTCTAAAGGCAACTCAAGTCAAGCGAAGTTAAGTTCAAGCAAGTTAAGTCAAGTTAAAGGAACTTATAGCAAAATCTAAGGGTGAAACAAAATCAAGACTCTTGTGAGATCTTTTTGTGTTATGTTAAAGTATATAATCAACAAATGATTGTTGATTATATTTATATCGTTTAAATC
>JAIXNA010000043.1:4116-7677 GCA_020328135.1 Candidatus Endomicrobiellum dinenymphae | reverse complement strand
TTTCTTGTCTCTCGAATGCGCTCTTCCTTCAAAACGCATGCCCGCATTCCTTGCATAAAATGCCTCTATCACTTCTTCTCTTTCTTCTCTTTCTCTTTCTTCTCCTTCTCTTTCTTCTCCTTCTTCTCWTTTTCCTTCTTCTCCTTCTTCTCCTTCTTCTCTTTCTTCTCCTTCTCTTTCTTCTCTTTTTCCTTCTCATCTTTACTCTTAAGCCTTACGCCACACTGTTTCTGCTTATCAGTACACTTAATCTCTATATCATCCTCTATACCCTCATAAGAAATAACTCCGTTAGATTTAGTGTGTAAACATTTATCGTCAAGGCATTTAATAGCTTTTTCTGAAACAGGGTGACATTTAGAACCATCATAAAAACAGTACTCATTGACATCCTTTGCGCATATGCTCATGCTGGTGCAATTTAGCGGCACCTGTTTACGCGACTCCAAAATAGTTTCGACTCGCGTAACGCCAGCACTTTTGCTTTTATCTTCATCATCATAATTATCATGAGGATTCCCGTCACACGAACACAATACGAAACTAAACAAAATAACAATGCTTACGGCTTTCTTGAAATTAACCAAATTAATACCCTCATGTTTTTTATATCGCAGACTCCATATCGTTTTTTGTCTTTTTTTAAGCCGTCAAAGGCGACTGCCACAATTGTATCAAATTAAATTCTTAATTTGCAATCCAATGTATAAAATATCACGATATATTGCGCATTTTAGGAAATTTAAAGTAGTTGTAAGTAATGAAGCGGCATTTTGCAATCTAAGCCTTTGCGGCAGCATCATGATATTACGCTAGATTAAATGATCTCTCGTATCAATGTCTTACAGCGGATATAAGAAAAGGCGTTATAGAAAGAATTTCATCTTTGGTTTTATCGCTCTGATTTAAAAAGTCAACAATAACTTTTCTGCCGTTATTTTCAGCAATAGCAATAGACTGATACCCCCACCGAGAAGGATTGCCTCTAATATACTTTTGCGGTATTAAAATCGAAACGTCGCCACTAACAGTCAGATTAGAAACATACAAAGCGCCATCAGAGGAATATTTGTATAAAACTGCCTTATCCTTATATATTCTCAATGAATATTCCCATCCTGATTCTGTAGTCAAAAATCCATTTACACCAGAAAGCAGCGACGTTGAGCCAGCGCCGTCAATATTGTTAAAATCTATGTAAAAATCTATAAAAGCAATGTTATCATCCCACTTATCATCTTTAAATGAAAAATTTATTTTAATATTATTGTTTTTTGCAATAACCTGTATAGACTTTAACAATCCGTCATTGTATATTGAGATTCCATCCGAAATCAGTTCAACAGAAGTTTGTTTATTTGATACAGAAATATTTTTTTTATCAGAATAAACATAGGGTTCATTAATCTTATTTTTTTCCAATTCAAAAGCGCCTAAAAGACGATAGATATTATCATATGCGGCATCAAACATTCTTTTTCTGTTAGATACGCCAGAAGATACGTCTTTCAATAAGTTATAGTTACACAAATAAACTAATTCGTTTCGGGCATTGTTATATGCGTATTCCTTAAAATTAGAAGTATTAGCATAACTAGCAATTAAATTTGCCGCCGAAAAAAGTTTGTCCATTATCATTTTATTTATTGCAACTTGTTTAAAATATACGGTTTTCTGCTGAAGCAAATCGCTCTTAACTTTAGATACATACATAGGCGTTACAGGACATATATATTTACTATTATCGAAAGTAGTAATCAAATACTCCATTAACATCACATTTTGCAGATGCTTCTTCGTAAGCAATATGGGGATAACATCTTCACGCTTTGATTCAAGCCACTTCATAACATCTGCCTGATTGTAAGGAAAATCTTTGTACAAAGAAAATATCGTAATGCCATCGACGGCATAAGCGCCATGCGTATTTTCTTCCAAATTATCCACATTAATCCATGACAATTTTAACCCTGCAAAATAATATAATATGTCGTGCGACATCTCTGCGCAATTTAAAAAAATACAGGGATTGCCCTTGTTTGTATTACTCTCAAAACTAGTTAAATTATTTACAACGTATTCTTCAAAAATTCCGCGCTTTTGCGACTTAGATAATTCTACATTTGAAAGCATGGCAAATATCGGCAAAACAGGTTCCGGGTTAAAAGAAAGAGCAGGCTCTATTTTACCATACGAAATAAGTTCTTCTAAATTTTCAGGAATGTCTAGCGCGGCATTAACAGGAACATTCATACAAAAACGATTTGATAACAATATTTTATCAACAACAACATTTGATATATCAGAAGTTTCTGCAAAAAAAACCACGTATCTCTTTGCGTCGCAAAAAGATGAAAAACTTAAAAACGTAAATAATATAACATAAATAATTTTTTTCACAACGGCTTGGTGAATTCAACTTGCCAACGCAACAGTAGAATTAAAGACCTCCTTGAGGCTTAGGATGCTTAGACATTTTCTTGGTATGTTATTAAGCCAATTTTTGTAGTTGTAACATCGCTTGCAGGATTTTTATTAAAATTGGTTGCCTTAGGCAAAAATCGCCTGATAAGACCATTAGCGTTTTCAACGCTGACTTTTTCCCACAAATGATAAGACTAACAAATTTTTACTGCCACAAACAACTACAAACCATAAGCGTTTATAGCTGTTTCTGTCAGTGGCGCATATATAGATAGAAGATAGAATATAGACTAGCTGTTTTGGGATAGTCAAAACAACTACAAACGCCTTTTTAAGGCTTTTAGACTTACGCCTCCATACATTTTTTTACAGCCTTTAAACTGCAAAGCAGTTTAAAACGGCTTTAAAAAAACCCCTATGTTTCCATCTCATCCTTAAGTGGCACGAAAGAGGGAGAGCAGGGGGTATTATCTAACAGCTTTGTATCTCCCTCCATTGGATAATATGGGGCGGGGGAGTACTATACTCTGAGTCAGCTCAGAGTATTATAATTAAATTAGATATCCTTTTAATTAATTAGTAACTAATCAGCCATAATAAGCCTTATGCAGATTACCCGCTGCACACACCTACTACTAGCTATATATATTTAAAAGCCTATATAAAACGGCGCATATATTTTACACACGCGCACGCGCATTTAATGCGCCGTTATTATAGCTTTTAAATTGCTATAGTTATTAATTAGTTATTGTTTAAGGTGTATGCCATGGATAATCTGCATAACAAATTATGGCTGAATCATTATATTACAATTAATATGCTACTGATTTAATTTAAATCCTATTTACGTTCATAGATGGAACCTCTCTCTGAAACTCCCGATTTAAGTTCACGAATGGTTAAGAACCTTTCAACTGAGATTCAAGACAAGTCCGCCGAGCTTTAAGACAAGCTTTGAATGTTTTTTCGTCGACAGGAAGTAAACGAGCAGGGTCGCAAGCTCGCTGAGCTTTAGGACAAGCCAACAGAGCTTCACTCATAATTTCCGCACATTCAGGGCGACTATTAAATTCACTGAGAACTCGCCTAGCTTCAGGACAAGTCGTAAGACCTTTATAATGAAGGCAAGTCTGA
>JAIXNA010000043.1:0-4106 GCA_020328135.1 Candidatus Endomicrobiellum dinenymphae | reverse complement strand
AGGGTCATTCCATTCTTATGATATTGATAATCAGGAGGAATAACACGCGCAACGTCGTTACTCTTATCATTACCCTTATCGCTCTTACCGCATGAAGATAATATAATTGACAATAATAACAATACGGCTATGTGTTTTTTCATATTCATTTTAAACAGATATACTGCATTAACTACATCAACATAATAGAACAATAACTAAAACTAATACAAGTCAAGTCAATGTAAAACATCGCAACATGTTATGTGTTTGTCAAATTTAAGATATAAAACATTTACTAAATCCTTATGACTCTTAGCTTTTTCCTTGCGGATATGTATGTATCAGATTGAAGCTCTTAATTTACAAGCCAACTTAAAAAATCAGACAAAGATTAGCGATTTGCCTTATATTAGCAATATCTTATTAGCAATATCTATTTGGACTGCTAATGATAAAAAAACTTGAAGACACGATACTATTTCTCCGGGTACAAAACCACCTGAAAGTTACTGTTTTTCAAGAGCTTTTTGACCATATCTTCTAAATTTTTAGGAGTTACTGCTTTATAAAGAGAAGGCCACTTATTCATGCGACTGAGCGAAGAGTTGCATATTACACTTGAATAAGCATAAGATTCTGCAATGTTATCATTATCCTGCACAGTTTTCTCCCATAATTTTTCACGAGCTCTCTTGGCTTTTACAAAAGTATCTTTGTCAATATTTCCTGCCGCAACAGTTTTTATATCTTCTTTAACAGCAGCAATAAGTTCATCAACCCTTTTCGGATCACATGAAAAGCATATTTCTAATTTCAGCTCATCATATGGAAAGTGTAATAACGATAAATCGCTAAAAATTCCATATGTGCCGCCAAGCTTTATACGAATGTTCTCCACAAGAATAATATTCATGTATTCCTTCAATATACTAGCTTCAGCATCCAACTTCTGAGAGTATTTTTCTCTTATAATCCACGACATATATACAAGACTCTTATCTTCCTTCCCCTTATGAATTTCTTTTTTTACAGCAGTAACTTCTGGCTGTATAATACTATCAATCGCCATGTCCCATTTTTCTCCATTCGGAATAGAAGCTAAATACGTTTCAACGTATGGTTTAATCTTTTTAATATCGATATTTCCAACAAAAACAAACGTGTAGTCCGACGGATTTAAAGACTTTTTTATAAAATTTAGAGCGGCATTTTCGTTTGCTTTTGAAAGATCAGAAACCTCCAGCTCGTTAAAATACGGACTATTCCCGTGAATAGTTTTTGCAATCTCTTTTGAAAAGGAAATTTCCGGATTTATATTCCGATTTGCAAGATAAGCTTTGTATTGTGAAAGCAAAACTTTAACCGCATCAGAATCCATTTTTGGCTGAGTAAAATTAAGATATAGCAGCTCAAAAAGAGTCTTAACATCTTTAATTGTTGATAATCCATCAAAACCGCGTGTAAAATTATTAATCCAAAAAGAAATTGATGCTTGTTTTCCTGCAAGTTTTTTGTGAAGTTCCTGACGAGAATACTCACTTACACCGGATGCTGAAAACATCTTTGGAGCAAGTCTTGCGGACACAATATCTTTGATTGAACTGGATGTTGTTCCACCCTTAGCCAGAGCATAGAGAGCAATTTCGTTATCTTTATTCATAGTTTGCTTTAACACCACTTTTGCGCCATTGCTCAATTCCCATACAATAGCATTCGTTTCTTTATCTGTTGTTTCCTTTAAAATAGCCCCTATTGTAGGGTTTTTTCTTACAAGTTGATCGTCAAGTATTTCAGATTTTGGAGGCAAAATCTTCATTTTTTTCGTATTATTAACTACTTTACGGATTTCTCTCTTTGAAGGAAGCTTCTCTGTTTCAGGCGCAAGCACAAATAGAGTAAGATCATCATCGACAAAATAATTTTGCGCCGCTTGCGCTAAATCCTTAGCCGTAATAAGAGGAAACAGTTTCCGCGCCGCAAGAAGTATCCATTCATCGTCTAAAACCTTTCCCCCTTTTCCGAGGAGGTGGTTGACAAGTTTTCGCACATAGTCGGAGGATTCTTGGCGTGTTTCAGCTTGCCGGCGTTCAAAATATGAAAGCGCCAAACGTTTTGCTCGCTCAATCTCTGCATCTGTCCAGCCATAACGTAAAATACGTTCTTTTTCCTCCAACAAGGCTTTAATTGTATCTTTTGTATTCCCTGTTTTCGCTAGCGCTCTTAAGACATAGAAACGAGAAGATGCCGCCTCTCTTTTATTATACGCCCACGCCATTGCATATGGAGCATCTACCTTGTCAGCTTCATCCTCGAAACGTTGGGCAATCATACTCTCTATAAGGAAGTCGATGAGTTCTTCGCGGAAAGAAGCAAGGTCGCCTGTTATGTGTTTTGGCGTCCTCTTGTAATAAAGATTCGTATAAACATAGGGCAGTTCCGGGTCCGTAAAAATTTCCACATCCACACGTCCTTTTTTGGGAAGAGGAAGATCATAAACAGGTCGTTGCAATAACGTATCTGGCGCAGGCGCATGAAAATAAGATGGTAACGACTTTTCCAAAGCAGCATCATCAAAATCTCCAACGATGATTAATGCCATGTTATCAGGACGATACCACGTTCTATAAAAATTTTTTAATCGTGACGCAGACGCGCTCTGAATAATTTCTGATAATCCTATCGGCAAACGATTTGAATATGGCGATCCCTTGAAAATGAGAGGACATACTTTATAAAACCACATCCTAAGATTTGCATCCTTTCGCACTCTTACTTCTTCAAGAACAACATTTCTCTCATCATCAACATCTTCCGGATTGAACATAACGGAATATGTCCAGTCATCAAGTATGTTAAGAATTTTATCAGGAATTTGTTTTGCGCCCTTTTTGTCAGTTACAATGGGAACATCAAGGCAATAAACCGTTTCATCAAAGGATGTATGTGCGTTATCCTCTTCGCCAAAACGCATCCCCAGAGAACGAAAATAGTCTGACAACTCTCTTTTAGAGAATCTTCTTGTGCCATCAAAGCACATATGTTCTACAAAGTGAGCAAGACCTTGCTCGTCATCCTTTTCCAACACAGATCCCGCATTTACTACAAGATTTAAAAACGCTCTGTTTTCAGGTTTGTTGTTTTTAAGAATATAATATTTAATCCCATTGGGAAGAACGCCTCTGCGTACTTTTTGCATCAATGGCGTTGAATCGGACGGAAGTCCAAGACCTGCATAAATATCGGAAGAATCAGCGCTTGCTCCCAAACACACGCTCAAACATGTAATGATAACAAAGACAAGCGCAGCGCAGCGTTTTAATAAAAATTTTTTCATAAGACGTACCGCCTTTATAGTAAAATATATTTTTTAGGAAAGATATTATCCTGCCCTAAAATTCCTGATTTATCAAAGCTTTTTTTGAATTTTGCCATTTCTTTAAAACCTTCTTCGCCAAGCATCTTTTCTAAGAAAATATGTTTGAGCTTCCCTATTCCGTGCTCTGCTGAAACTGTGCCTCCAAGTTCAACAACTTTACCGGCAATATTTACATACATCTGTCTGCATTCTTCGTACTCTTCTTTATTTGCAGCCACAATATTTGCATGCAGATGATTTTCGCCTATATGACCAAAAGTTAAATTAAAAACGCCCATTCTTGCGAATTCTCTATCGCAAAAATCAATAATCTCTAGAAGTTTGCCTTCAGGCACGGCAAAATCTGTGCCGACTTTAGGGATTTTATTCTTTTTTACCATTTCATTTACACGTTCAGGAACTCTGTGTCTAAAAACTCTAAACTTTTCTTGCTCTTCAACAGTAGAAGCAAACCAAACTTTTTCTAAATCTATGTTGCTACTCTCAATGGCTTCAACCCATTTTTCAGCCAAAACTTCTTGATTATTTTCATATACGTCTTGTTCAAACATTATGCCTGATTCAACATTTTTAGGAATAACAGGATAATCGTTTCTTATAAGAAGTAAGGCATTTTTATCAAAATACTCTAAAGACATCGCGCTGATTGAATTTTTTAAACATCCTTCTTTTGTTTTTTTTGATATTGTTTTTATTTTGTTTACAAATTCATAAGCGTCATTTCGTTTTTCAAAAAAAACAAAAGAAG
>JAIXNA010000042.1 GCA_020328135.1 Candidatus Endomicrobiellum dinenymphae | reverse complement strand
GGTTCAAATATTAATATTGGAGCGCAGAATCTTTTTTGGGAGACAAAGGGAGCTTTTACTGGAGAAATTTCTCCAGTAAAAGCTCCCTTTGTCTCCCAAAAAAGATTCTGCGCTCCAATATTAATATTTGAACCCTTAACTTCATTGCTCACAGCATAAAGAGCAGTAAATGTAGGGCAAAGCAAAATTTCAACGTCTTTTACATCAGCAACAGCGCTTTTTAGAGCTTTTATAACACTTACAGCCTCTGAGATAGTTTTATTCATCTTCCAATTTCCTGCCATTAATGGTTTTCTCATGACACATCTCCTTATTCTAGCTGAAATTTTGTATAAAGCCAGTTGACTATAGCTGGATTGCTTCGTCATTTCATTTCTAGCAAAGACGCCGTTGGCGCAACTTAAAGCGATTTGACTATACGCACGAGATTATATCAGATTTATTGTTAGCTTTTCAACGCCTGTTTGTAAGCTGATAACGCTTCAGGAAAAACCTCAAGAACTTTTTCTATTACTCCATGAAAAACAGATATTGCGATACCATAGTTTGTTATTGCAACGCCGGATTCAACGACTTTACTAAGCCTTGCAAGCATTCCCTTTCTGCTTAATGTACACCCGCCGCAATGTATTATAATTTTATAATTTGCAACATCTTTAGGGTAATCTTGTCCGGAAACATATTTAATTTCCAAATCTCTTTTTGAATAATCTCTAAGCCATTTTGGGAGCTTCACTCTGCCTATATCGTCAGTAGACGCATGGTGCGTACAAGCTTCTGAAATTAAAATCTTATCGCCATCTTGAAGATTATTAAGAACAGCTGCGCCTTTTGCCATTTCCACTATGTCGGATTTATCTGCAGCATAAACTGTTGAAAACGTTGTAAGTTTAACGTCGACAGGCGTTTTTTCGGCTACACACTTAATTGCTTGAGAATCTGTTATTACCAACGCGGGAAATGTTTTTAAATTTTGTAACGCTGTTTCATATTCTGTATCTTGTACAACATAAGACATAGCATTTAAATCTAAAATATGTCTTACAGTCTGCGCTTGCGGCATTATTATTTTGCCGCGCGGCGCGCCTAAATCTATGGGCATAACCAAAACAACTGTGTCGCCCTTTTTTACTATATTCCTTAAAGATAAATAATTTTCTGTATAATTATCCGGAAGAACTTCTATAAGAATTTTCTTTAATGTATTAAGAAAAGCATCTCTGTTATCATTA
Source organism: Candidatus Endomicrobiellum dinenymphae (assembly GCA_020328135.1). GTDB lineage: Bacteria > Elusimicrobiota > Endomicrobiia > Endomicrobiales > Endomicrobiaceae > Endomicrobiellum > Endomicrobiellum dinenymphae. The sequence goes on along the minus strand of JAIXNA010000042.1, from coordinate 6,301 downwards.
ACAACAGAAAATAACATAACATGACGTGAACGTTTTTTTAACTGCTCTAAAAATACTTCATCGGGTCGATTTAAATCTGTTTTACCTACAACAATAATACACGGGGTTTTTGTTTTGTCGGCTTTTTTAACAATGTTTTCTTCAAATACGCCAAACTTTTCCACCGCGCACATTAAAATTATAACATCTGAGAAATCAAAAACTCTTTGTGTTTTTTCTATTCTTGCGTTGCCTAAAATAGAAGTGTCATCAATGCCTGCGGTATCAAAGATGGTAATCGGGCCTAATGGATTTAGTTCCATTTGTTTATGCACTACGTCTGTTGTTGTTCCTGCAATTTCTGAAACAATGGACGTATTTTGATTTGTCATAAAATTCATAAGAGAGGACTTGCCAGTGTTGACTCTACCAAATATCCCGATTTGGACTGTTAATGCTTTCACACTATCTCCACAACACAACAAAACAATACCGACCGGATTCGACGAAACGGCTACTTGCCAGTATTTTTAATTAAGTAATCTGAAATTGCAAGCATTGATAAAAAACGTTTTAAGAGATTTTTATGTTCTGTCATTTCATGTGTTGGAACGAGTTTGTGATTAGTATCCAAAGAATAATATTTAATAGCGCTATTAGCAAAAATGTCATCATCAATGGCATGATGTTTATCAATAAGCCAACTTTCGTATGAAATAGTATTATTTATGGCATTTTTAGAAAGCAAGTCTGTCCCTTCAGACATGTACTCTACATTTGACAACGAAAGATTATAGAGCGTAGGCATTATGTCCAAGTGAGAGCCGAAAACATCGGTGTTAATATTTTCTGACTTTATTGCTTTAGGAATATATAAATAGAACGGAACGCATATAGAATCTAAAAAATTCTCTATGCGATACGCACGAGAACTGTGATCACCGGTTACAGCTATTATTGTATTATCACCGTATTTTGAATTTTTAATTTTGGAAATAAAACGTCCAAGCATTTCGTTTGAATACTGATACGTAGCAAATCTCTTTTGAGCTTTTTTAATATCTGAAATATTCCTCTTTAAAGAATCTGGAATTTCCAACGGCAAAATTTTATAATCGTTTGGCAGTCCGTATGGAGGATGATTTGTTGTAGTTAGAACATAAATAAACTTATTATTGTCGCTCTGCGATAAAGTTTCAAAAGCTAAATCAAAAAGATATTCATCATATACGCCCCAAGGACCGCCTGGAGAATCTTTTTTTATCATTCCGCAACTTAAAACATTATCAAAACCTAAATTCAACGCAAATGTACCAATATTGCGCCAACTTGTATGACCACCATAGATAAAAGATGTTTCGTATCCACTTTGCTTATAAGGAACAAGCCCGGCAAACTGATATTGCTTATATGCGTATTTTGACTGAGTTAGATTTATAGGGTTAGGTCTCGTTCTTATATTTAAAAACAGCGATTCTATAGCTTCTATAGTGATAGTTCCTGCCGATGAAAAATTATGGAAAATTGTGTCCTCGTCAAAGTGTTTTTTCAAGCTGCCCAAAACATTAAACTTCTCGGAATTGTATTGAATTAAATAATTGTCAAAACTTTCCATTACAATAAGAATTACATTGGGCTTAAGATTTTCTATTTTTTTATTTACAGAAGTTTTAAATACAAGCGATTCTTCAGGTTTTTCTTTAGAAATCATGCTAACATCTTTTCCCAAAAAATCAGCAAAAGCCTGCCTTATATCATTCTCATAACCTGTTTCAATATTCTTTATTTCCGATGCCTTTATTTTGTGTTCAACAGCGCTCTCTAAAGTAAACACACAGTTAATAGCCGCTTTATTAAGAAAAGCATTTGACGACACATCCGAATATACGCCTATAGGATGTAAACCAACGCTTCCCCTTATCATTAAAAAGATTGAAAAAGCGAGCGTAACCGACAACAAAATTCTTACAAAAATATTGGGGAGACTAAGATTATAATCTTTAAATTTCAAAACAATTTTAGAAATGAAAAAAATTATCGCAAAAAGGACAATCATCTCAAGCCCTATTGGCAACAAATTATAATTCTTATAAAAAGTTTTTATCAACGCTATTGTGTCATCTTCAATAAAACCAAAAACTAAAATATTAAGATGATCTTGAAAATATGCGTAGAAATAAAAATCTATACAAAACAACACTAAGAGAATGCCGATAAAAACAGTATAATAGTATTTTAAAAACGTAATGAGGCGTTTAAAAAGAGACTGTCTGCCTATTACAAATAATAAACAAAATAAAAGCGCAGGCAAAACATTTATGCCTGCAATTACTGACAAATCAAACCGGCACCCCATATAAAATGTCTTTATAATATCGAAACCAAAACCACGTAAATCCACGACTTTGCCGTAGTACGCAAAAAATATAAATCTGTACGCTGACATTAATAACAAGAATATAAAATTTAACGATATGACTTTAAAAAACATGATTTTGAAATTCTTCATATATTTACTCGAGGTTCTTAAGGTATTTATCCATCGCTCTTGCAGCTTTTTTGCCCATGCCCATTGCTTCTATAACAGTATCTCCCCCGACAATATCCCCGCCGGCAAAAATACCCGGCATTGAAGTCATAAAATTATCGTCAATTATAATATGCCCTTTTGTATTTGTATTTAAACCTTTAGTAAGCGACGACAGAATAGGATTTGGATGAAGTCCTAAAGCTAAAATAACCATATCGGCTTCCATTACGTGGTTAGAACCTTCAACTTCTTTTGGATGTTTTCTTCCGGACTCATCAGATTCGCCAAGTTCCATTTTTACACACTCAACGAATTGAACAAATTTTCTTTCATCGCCAATAAATCTTACAGGATTGGTTAACGTTACAAATTCTATGCCCTCTTCTTTTGCGTGTCTTTGCTCTTCTTTCCTTGCAGGCATTTCATTTTCAGATCTTCTGTAAACAAGTTTTACGCCTTCAGCGCCAAGCCGCATTGCAGTTCTTGCGGAATCCATGGCGGTATTACCACCGCCAACAACAACAACATTTTTACCCTTATACACGGGGGTATCAAAATTAGGAAAATCAAACGAACGCATTAAATTTACACGCGCTAAAAATTCATTTGAGCAGTAAATATGGTTTAAATTTTCGCCCGGCGCCATAGGAAAAACAGGAAGCCCTGCCCCCACTGCGACAAATACAGCTTTATAGTCTTCATCAAATAATTCTTGGACAGTTTTTGTTCTACCAATAAGAGTATTTAGAACTATTTTCATTCCAAGGTTTTTTAATTTATTTATTTCTATATCTAAAACTTCTTTCGGAAGTCTAAATTCAGGAATGCCATAACGCAAGACGCCGCCCGTGTCATGAAGAGATTCATAGACAGTAACGTCATACCCCATTTTTAACAAATCGCCGCCGCACGTAAGACCTGCAGGACCTGAACCTACAATGGCAATTTTTATGTTGTTTTTTTCTATGACAGTATTGTTATCATTATCTTTGGCAAATATATCTGCGGCGTAACGTTCTAAATTACCTATAGAAACACTCTCGCCATTTCTGCTCAAAATACACGATCTTTCACATTGATTTTCCTGAGGGCAAACTCTTCCGCACACGGCCGGCAAACTGCTTTTTTGATTTAAAATTTTTATTGCTTTTTTTGGATTATCTTCAGAAAGATACTTTATAAAGACGGGAATATCAACTTCAACAGGGCAACCTTTGCTGCACATAGGATTTTTGCATTGTAAACATCTTTTTGCTTCAGCAAGCATCTCATTTTGCGTGTAGCCAGTATTTACCTGATTGAAATCTCTTTTTCTTATTTGAGGATCCCTTTCGGGCATTCTTATTTTTTGCGACATTTGCACTCCACGCGATGATTAAAATTGTCCAACGATATTTGTTCTAAATTTTTAAACAGCTGCAGACGAGAAGAAAGCTCTTCCCAATGCACGAGGTGGGCGTCAAACTCAGGTCCGTCAACGCATGCAAATTTTGTTTTACCGTCAATAGTAACTCTGCAAGCGCCACACATTCCTGTACCGTCAAGCATTATAGGGTTCAAAGAAACAACTGTCTCAATATGTTTTTCTTTTGTGATATCTGCGACAGCCTTCATCATAGGAACTGGACCTATAGCATACACTATGTTTATTTTTTCCTTATTCATAACTTCTTTTAAAACATCCGTAACAAATCCTTTTCTGCCGTACGTACCGTCATTTGTAGCAAATAAGAGACTGTCGCTTTCTTGTTTTAACTCATCTTCAAGTATTATCAAATCTTTACATCTCGCTCCTATTATAGTCAAGATTTTATTCTTGGCTTTTTTAAGCTCTTTTATGACAGGCAAAACTTCAGCTGCGCCTACCCCGCCGGCAACTGCAACGACAACGCCGTAATGTTTAATATCGGTGGGGCATCCCAAAGGTCCTGCAAAATCTTTTATGCTGTCGCCTTCGTTAAGAGATGCCAACTGCGCGGTGCTTTTACCTACTTCTTGAAAAATTATTCTTACTAAGCCCTCATTGGGATTAGTCCCCGCTATCGTTAGAGGCACTCTCTCTCCCTTGTCGTCAATTCTAAATATAATGAACTGTCCCGCTTTTCCATTTTTTGCAACTTCAGGAGCATAAATTTCGCAACTGTGCACTTTTGGTCCTATTTCTTTTTTACTTACAATTTTGTACATTTCCGCCCCTCAGTTTAATATCTACAAGACACAAAAGCAAACACATTGCTACTATAGTCATTACTTAACTCAGAACCGCTCTTAGATAGCATTTTTGATGCATGCCTTTGACCTTGTAAACTTTCACAAGAATATATTTCACAACCCAATCCCACAGAAAAACGAGGCAAGACAGGAACCGTACAAGTTGCCTCAAAATCTAACCCATGCCCAAAAGTGACAATCCCCTTGTATTGCATCGGGATAAGCAACTTTACTGCACGATTGATTCCCAAGTTATACTCAATTGCAGGCTCTGTTCCAAATACCTTTTCAAGTCCAAAGATCAGTTTTAAATCTTTATTTATTTCATATCCGCTAACTACCTTGTAGGACATACCTTTTGTTGTTATGTATGGAAAAACGTCTGGAAGTCTAAAACCACAAAGTGTAAGAGGTTTTTTTGTTTTTGTAAACATTGAATAAGTTGTCGCGCTAAGAAACAAAGAAACTATACCCGCTTTGCTTATAGTTCCTTTTTTAAAATCGTTTCTTTGCTTTTTTTCAAAAGCATGTATTATACAGGTAGGATCATTACTATCTTTTTCAGAATCGGCGAACTGGTCATAAAGTGTCGGAGAAATTCTACTGACAAGATAATAAACCGAGGGGAAACATGCGTACTGTTTTCTTTCGTAAATGTCATCTGCTATTTTTTCAGCAAAATACATTTCATTATTCATTCCACCGGCGCCCACAATAACAATATAATTTTGAAACGAACTATTATTACTTAATGATTTTTCCAACTTATCCTGCTGCTTTTTGTCCCACTTAGTTGCTCCTCCAAATAGCCCGCCTGTGAAAGCCTGATAAGGTAAGTATGAAAAATAGTTTTGTCCTTTCTCGTTATTCCCAATACATAATGTATAATCAATATCAAAAGACTTTAGTCTCAAAGCATGTCCAATTTCGTGAAGAGCGACTTGCGCTCCATAGTTAAAATACAGCAACAAAAAAATAGGAATCAGGTCTCCTGCAGATCCACGTAAATTTTCCGTAGCTCTTTGCGATAATCTCAACAACTCCAAATTGCAATTTGCCAACTGCTTATTTGTGAATTGCCCTTCTAAATATGCAGTATTGAATGTAATGCTGTCTTTTTTTTGAGAATCAAACATTTCATTGTAGGCAAATACAGGAGATTGAAACACAACACAGCAAAACATAAATAGAATTAACAATTTTTTCATTTTTATCTCCTATCTTGACTCAAACCAAATGCAATCTATGATTAAACAACTTTATGCTGGCATATTGCGTTACCAATATAAAGATGAAGCTTTTTATTTGCAAACTTTACTCTAAAATATCTATTTTAGAGCTTCTTACTGCAACAAAATTCTTTTTCCCCGCTCTAACATCAACCTCTGCGCTGCAAGAATCCAAAACTTCTCCGTGTTTTCCTAAAAAATTAATCTTAAGAGTATGCATCCCAGCAGGTAAATAAAATCTTGCCATCAAAATTTTATCAGGCAAAGTATTCCATGCGCGTCTGTCTGATTTTTCTGAGAGGGAATTAAACATATTGAACGAAATCTGTGAAAGCGTTCCCCATCCATCTCC
>JAIXNA010000041.1 GCA_020328135.1 Candidatus Endomicrobiellum dinenymphae | reverse complement strand
AAAGCGCAGGAGACGTTGTATTTAAGCCTTTTATCTTTACATAATATCCATTTTATGGTAAGTCCATTTTATGGTAAGCCTGACGTATTTTCTAATGACTTTCTTATTTTCGACATCAAGCTTACCATAAAATGGATATTATGTAAAGATAAAAGGCTTAAATACAACGTCTCCTGCGCTTTGGATCCGGAGTGCAATTGCCCCGCCTGTGTCGGATATTCTAAAGCATATTTGAATCATCTAGTCAGAGCGCAGGAGACGTTGTATTTAAGCCTTTTATCTTTACATAATATCCATTTTATGGTAAGCTTGATGTCGAAAATAAGAAAGTCATTAGAAAATGACATATTTCTTAGGTCAAAAAGGAAATTTTTTGAAAAATATTTTTCAAAAAATTGAGGATGAGGAAAAGAATGAGAAAATCAGTTGATTTGTTGGTATTTTTGGCAGCAGCTTTGTTAACGCCTTCTTTTGTATTTGCGCAATCGGTCGGCAGAGGAATGTCTTTTGGTGGATTAATGCCGCTTCTTCTTATTTTTGTTTTTTTCTATTTGTTTTTGATAAGACCTCAGCAGAAAAAAGCTAAAGATCATCAAAAATTGTTAAATTCTTTAAAAAAAGATGACAGAGTCATTGCGGCCGGCGGTATATATGCCACTGTAAGTTCTGTAAAAGGGAATATTATTGAAGTTAAGATTTCAGACGGAGTTTATATTCAGGTTGCAAGACAGTCAGTCGCTTCTGTGATAACCAAGGAGAAAGAAGCTGAAGAAGCTGCTGTTAAAATTCCTGAAATTGTTAAAAGGTAATAGTAATAAATATTTGGCAGTGGATACTTCGCCGCGCTCAGTATTGTCACTTAAAAAATAAGCATAAATACCTCTCGTCAGGCTGCGCCCGCCATCCCTTCTTGTAAAAAGTGGGATAAAGACATTGTAGTAAATTCCACTTTCTTTGAAAGGAGCGGCGGGCGCAGCCTGATGTGAAGTCGTCGAAGCATGACAAATAACGACAAGTGTGGCATGAAAGCGGTTGCAGCGATAACTGACAAAATACATAATTACGGATAAGCAATGAATACTAAAAATGAATACTCAAAAATAACTCTTGCAGATGTGAAGAAGAGTCCGATTGTTAAGACGTTTATTAAGTCAGCCGATGACCATTTAGGGGAGATAGGCTATACTGAACATGGAGAAAGACACGTAAGTTTGGTTGCGTTTATAGCGAAAACCGTTTTGTTGCACCTTGGTTATTCGAAAAGATATCAAGAGCTTGCCGAAATCGCGGGTTATATGCATGATATAGGAAATATTGTAAATAGGCATGATCATGGACAATCTTCAGCGCTTATAGCTATGCGATTGTTGAAAGATATGATGATGGATCCCGAAGAGATAGCGTTAATAATTTCGGCCATAGGCAATCATGAACAAACAGGCGATCCGATGAATCCTATAGCTGCAGCGCTCGTTTTGGCTGATAAATCTGACGTGCATAAAACAAGAGTGCGAAGTCTTCGTCGTAATGCTTTAGATCACAACATACACGAGCGAGTAAATCATGCTGTGAAAAAATCTTTTTTAAAAGTTAACAAAGATAAAAAAATTATATCGCTTTATCTCGTCATTAATATTCAAAAATTTTCGGTTATGGAATATTTTGAAATTTTTATGGATAGAATGCGTATATGCAAAAGGGCTGCAGAAGATTTTTTTGATTGTACATTTGAGTTAATAATAAATGAGAGGAAATTACTCTGATGAGTAAGATTAATTGGAAGTTATGGATTACCGTATTGTTGTTGGCTTTTTCTGCGTGGGTATTATGGCCATCAATAAATTGGATGATGATGTCTAGTGATCAAAAAGAACAAGCAGAAAAAGAAAAGGATCCTATTTTAGGTAAAGTTTTAAAATTAGGGTTAGATTTGAAAGGCGGCACTCACCTCCTTTTGGAAGTTGATTCATCTCAGCTGAATGATAATGTAAAGATCAAGGATGCTGTTGACAGAGCCACAGAGATTATCAGAAACAGAATCGATCAGTTCGGCGTAGCTGAACCTATGATTGCAAAGCAGGGGGACAAGTGGATAGTTATACAGCTTCCCGGAATCAAAGATCCTAAGGCGGCGAAGGCTTTAATAGGTAAAACAGCCTTACTTGAGTTCAGAATAGTAGATAAAAGCGAGCAAGCCGGCGAAGCGCTTGATTTGCTTTTAGATAAGAAAATTACTCCAGCCCAATACAGAGAAGATCCTTTGGCATATCCTGACATAACGGCCGCTATGCCTGAAGGCGCGTCGGTTTTTGAAAGTAAGGGGGACGACAGTTCGTATTACGTACTAAGTAAAACTCTTCTAACCGGAGTTGCTCTTACGAATGCAAAAGTTGAGTTTGGCGGGCAATTTGGTCAGCCTATAGTTTCGCTTGAGTTTAACAAAGATGGCGGGAGAATATTTGCAGATATTACAGAGAGAAACAGAGAGAAAAATTTGGCTATAGTGCTTGACGGTATTGTGCAGTCTGCCCCTGTAATTCGCGTCAAGATCCCGGACGGAAAGGCTGTTATCGAAGGAAGTTTTTCAGCTGAGGATGCAAGGCTTCTCGCGACAGTCTTAAGAGCCGGTGCGCTTCCCGCTCCTGTAAAGGTTATAGAAGAAAGAACTGTGGGGCCGTCGCTTGGAGATGATTCAATAAAAAGCGGTTTTATGTCCGCCCTTATTGGCGTGGTAGTGGTTTTTGTTTTTATGATTGTTTATTATCGTTTTTCAGGCATTATTGCAGATATAGCTCTTGCTTTAAATTTAATAATGCTTATGGCTGCTATGGCATATTTCCAGTTTACCCTTACGCTTCCTGGCGTGGCGGGCATAGCTCTTACTCTTGCAATGGCAGTTGATGCGAATGTTCTTATATTAGAGAGAATAAGAGAAGAACTTGCCAGCGGTAAAACTGCGAGAGTTGCTGTGGACGCAGGTTATCAGAAAGTTTTTTGGACTATTTTTGATGCAAATCTTACAACTCTTATAGCGGCTGTTTTCTTGTTCCAGTTTGGAACAGGACCAATAAAAGGTTTTGCTGTTACTCTTTCAATAGGTCTTATTATAAGCATGTTTACTGCTATAACTGTTACTAAACTTATATATGAATTTCTGTTTAAAGAAAATCTTCTATTGGGAATAAAAATATAATCGGAGGTCAAAGTGCAATTCTTTAAATCCATACATATAGATTTTATAGGCAACCGTCGTAAATTTTTTGTGGTAGCAGGAATGTTGTTGTCGATGACTGTGATTGCGTTCATTTATAGAGGCGGACCAAATTACGGCATTGATTTTACCGGCGGTGTTCTTATGCAGATTTCTTTCCAGAGCAATGATGTCGAGTTGCAAGATGTTCGCAGCGCTATAGAATATGCAGGAATAACTTCTTTTGAGTTGCAGAGTTCTGAAAATATGATTATGATAAGAGCGAAGAAAAATCTTGAATTGCAAGAAGAATTTGAAAGGATAATACGAGATTCTATACAAGCAAAACTGCCCGACAATCCTATGAAAATTGAAAAAATAGAATATGTTGGTCCAAGCGTGGGAAAATATCTTTCAAAGCAAGCATTGTATGCGTTTTTCTTTGCTTTCTTGGGCATGATTGTATATGTTGCTTTTAGATTTAAGTCCAGTTTGTGGGGAGTTGCCGCCGTTCTTGGTATTGCGCATGATGTTATTGTTTCTTTTGGTTTTGTGGTTCTCGTAAACAAAGAGGTCAATATAACAGTGATAGCGGCTCTTCTGACGGTCGCCGGTTATTCAATTAACGACACTATTGTTTTGTTTGATAGAATGAAAGAAAATTTAAGACTTTGCGCAAAAGAAGATTTTACAACTATTATCAATAAAAGTATTAACGAGGTTCTTATTAGAACAATTGTTACTTCTTTAACTGTGTTTATTGTTGCAAGCTCGTTGTTTTTCTTTGGTGGCGAAGTTATACATACTTTTGCGTACATTATGATTGTAGGCACGGCGCTTGGAGTGTTTTCTTCAATATTTATTTGTACGCCGCTTGTTTATGAGTGGGAAATAAGAAGAGCTAATCGTTTAAAAATTGCGATTAAACAAGGCGTAGTTCGTTCAAAAAGATAATGAGAAAGATAAAGAATTTTAAGATAAATCTACGAGTGAAAGAAATTTTACGCGTGGTGAAGAAACTTATAAATGTCGCTGATTTATCGGCGGAACTTGAGAAAACTATTCAGCGATGTTGTCGTCTGTATTTTAAGTTTTTGTCGCCTTCTGTTGTTTACGATGTTTTTTCAAAAGACGCTCTACCATTTACTTACGAACAAGATGCTCCTTCGAAATGGATTGCAGAAAGCGTTTTTTTTGTTACTATAGGCAATGGTCTTTATGAAGAATATAAAAAAAATGAAGAGGCTTTTGGAGAACATACAAGTAAGATTGTCTCTGCAATAGCCGTTGATGCTCTAGAACAATCAAAATTTTTTGTGCAAAGGCTTATTTCAAATGAAGCGCAAGATGAAAATTGTGAAATATCAAGAATTGTGGATGTTCCAAGGGATTTATACAGGGAATTTGCAAAAGTTATCCCTATAGACAAAATAGGCATAAGTATGGAATCTGAAGATGTTAGTCCTAAATATTCAACTTGTGGATTATCCTACTGGATACCATCTAGGAAAAAAGCAAAAAGATAATAGCGGGTAATAAAGTTAGTTAATCATACTGTGTAAATGATTGGTAATAAAATGTTAAAAATATATTTAATCATATATAACGCTTTGTTTGTTGCGGGCATGCCTTTGATTATACTTGTTTTTCTTTTTAGCAGTAAATATAGAAAGGAATTTTTTTATAAACTATCTGAACGTTTCGCTTGTTATAAACCTGTAAGTAAAAAATCAAAAAAAACTACTATTTGGATGCATTGCGCGTCGCTTGGCGAGGTGCGCGCTATTGAGCCTATTTTGGATGCGCTTAAAGAGAAATATTATATTGTTTTGACAACAATTACAAAAAGCGGTAGAGAACATGCGCAAAAATTGCAGAAAGCGGATTTTGTTGCTTTACTTCCATTGGATATTTATCCCATCATGAATAAAGCGTTTAGTATTGTTAATCCGAGTATACTTGTACTTGTTGAGACTGAACTTTGGGCAACTATGCTATACTCTGCGGCAAGTAAAAATGTAAGAATTATTACGATTAACGGAAGAATGTCCGCCAAGTCATTTAAGGCATACAAAAAAGTGAAATTTTTTTGGAGAGGTTTTGTAAGTCTTATTAGTACCGTTATTGCCAGAAGTAAAGATGATGCCGATAGGTTTGAATTTTTAACTGATGGTAAAAGTGATATTGTTGTTTCTAGTAATATTAAGTACGACAGAGATTTTACATTGGACTCAAAGCGTGAAGATTTTATGTTGAAAAAAGAAGATTTTGTTTTTGCGGCAGGTAGTACGAGAGAAGGCGAGGAAGAATTTATAGCGGAAGCGTATAATAAAATAAGTTCCGATTTTAAAAATATTAGATTTTTTCTCGCTCCTAGACATCTTCCAAGGATAGAAGAGGTAGTTAATATTCTTAAAGGCAAAGGTATTAAATATTCATTGTTTTCTAGCGGCGATTTCAGCGCTAATTTTATTTTGCTCGATGTTTTTGGAAAACTACAAAATATATACTCTGTTTCAGATGTATGTTATGTTGGCGGTTCGTTTGTAAACAAAGGCGGTCAGAATCCTATAGAACCTGCGGCATACGGCAAACCCGTCTTATTTGGCAAAAATATGAATAATTTCACAGCAGAAGCCGAAAGTCTTATAAGAGAGGGCGGAGCGTTTCTTGTTGAAGATTCAAATGATTTAGCCGTCAAGATTAAAGAATTTATTTTAAATAGACAATTACTCGAAGATGCCGGACAAAGAGCTTTAAAAACGATTAGGTCTCAAAAGGGCGCGGTATTTTTTGCTGTAGAAAAAATAAGAAAAACATTAATTCCATTCTCCCTTGATGGGTCGTAGCGCGACGAGCGAGAAAAGGTAATAGTTTTCAAGTTGCCGTTAACTTCCTTCCTCCGAGGGGAAGGGGCTTTGAAAGCCCCACCGATAAAGACATTCGATGGCAAACTACGATCTTGAAAAGAGGGTTAGGGGTTTGTATTTGATATATAAATCGACTAACCTCTTCATTAATTTTCAAAGAGAAAAAAATGATGTTTGAACAAGCGTTTAAAAACATAGACGACATTTTGCATAAAGACGCGGGCAATAGCAGCGAACTAGATTATATTGAACAAACTTCTTGGATTTTGTTTTTGAGATATTTAGACGATTTAGAGCGTATAAAGATTAAAGAAGATGCGCTTGCAGTCAAGAAATATACAAATATAATTTCAAAAGAATTTCAATGGGGTGTTTGGGCATGTCCTAAAAAAGACGGTAAATTAGATTACAATAAAGCTTTAACCGGCGACGATCTTATCAATTTTGTAAATCAAAAACTCTTTCCGTATCTTAAAAAATTTAAAATTAATGCGGCAAACTACAACACAATAGAATATAAAATAGGCGAGATTTTCAGCGAGCTTAAAAATAAAATTCAAAGCGGGTACAATTTAAGGGAAATATTAAATATTGTTGACGAACTCAAATTCTCTACTCATGCTCAAAAACATGAAATGTCTCATCTTTATGAATCAAAAATTAAGAATATGGGCAATGCCGGACGCAACGGTGGAGAATATTATACTCCGCGTCCGCTTATCAGAACTATAGTAAAAGTTGTAGTTCCTAAAATAGGGGATAAAATTTATGATGGCGCCGTAGGGTCGGCGGGCTTCTTGGTAGAAGCGTTTAACTATCTGCATGAGAAAGTCAAAACAACGAAAGAACAGTCGGTATTGCAACATAATACTTTTTACGGCAAAGAAAAAAGACCGCTTGCATATATTATAGGCATTATGAATATGATTTTGCATGGTATAGAAGCGCCAAATATTTTGCATACAAATACGCTTTCAGAAAATATTAAAGACATACAAGAAAAAGATAAATTTAATGTTGTTCTTGCTAATCCCCCGTTTGGAGGGAAAGAACGTCCCGAAGTACAGCAAAATTTTGATATTAGAACGGGAGAAACAGCTTTTCTGTTTTTACAACATTTTATGAAAATACTAAAAGCATGCGGTAAAGCCGGCATTGTTATTAAAAATACATTTTTATCTAATACTGACAACGCTTCTATATCGCTTCGTAAAGAGTTAATTCAGAGTTGTAATTTGCATACGGTATTGGATTTGCCAAGCGGAGTGTTTACTGGAGCGGGCGTAAAAACTGTAGTTTTATTTTTTGAGAAAGGCGTTCCTACGGAAAAAGTTTGGTACTATCAATTAAAATTAAATAGAAATCTTGGCAAAACCAATCCTTTAAATGAAAAGGATTTAGAAGAATTTGTTAAACTTCAAAAAATAAAACTACAGTTTTTACGCCCGCTCCAGTAAACACTCCGCTTGGCAAATCCAATACCGGGCAAATCCAATACCG
>JAIXNA010000161.1 GCA_020328135.1 Candidatus Endomicrobiellum dinenymphae | reverse complement strand
TTTAGATTTAAAAATTAAACCCTTTGATACAAGGCAAATTGCAAATAAACATCTCGCAAATATCTTTCTTGAGACAAGAGGCTCAATCAAGGAAGTTTTGGAAGATATAAAAAACAGACAAAATTTGCTTGGCGAGTTTGTTGTTTTAATATATCCTAAAAATGGTGAAAGTAAGGAACAATGATTAGAGTGGGAATTGTAGGAATAACAGGATATACAGGAGAAGAACTTTTAAAAATTCTTTCGAAACATCCGAACGTAAAAATAACCGGTCTTTATGGTAGAGTCTTGTCTCAAGAAAGATATTTGCGAGATGTTTATTTGCATTTTGCTTATTTAGATTTAAAAATTAAACCCTTTGATACAAGGCAAATTGCAAACAGTTGCGATGTTGTGTTTCTTGCTTTGCCTCACGCTGTTGCTTTTGAAATTGTTCCACAGCTTTTAGATGCGAGTATTAAAGTTATAGATTTATCTGCTGATTTTAGATTAAGAAGTATAGAAGCTTACAAAAAATGGTACAAAATAACCCATACTGCAAAGGAATACATAAATCAAGCAGTTTATGGCTTATCTGAACTTAACTCCAACGATATAAAAAATGCTTCCTTGATTGCAAACCCAGGTTGTTATCCTACGACTGTAGCATTGGGATGCGCTCCCGCAATAAAAAACAGTTTTGTAGATTTGAAAGGAATAATTATAGATTCCAAAAGTGGTATTTCTGGCGCGGGCAGGAAAAGCGCGCAAGAATATTTTGCTGTCGAGCATCCAAATTTTAAAGCATATAAGATTGCAGGCGAACACAGACATATACCCGAGATAGAACAAGAGCTTTCAATTTTGTCGAAAGAAGGGGTAACAATAAGTTTTACGCCTCATATTATGCCTGTTGAAAGAGGAATGTTTTCTACAATATACGTAAATCTTAAAAAAACTGTCGCTACGTCTGAAATAATTGAGAAGTATAGAGAATTTTACAAAAGCAGACAGTTTGTAAAAATTTTAGATGAAGATGTAATGCCGGGCATAAAAGATGTTGTAAATACAAATTACTGCAAAATAGGCATGAAAGTTGACGATAGAACAAACAGACTTGTTGTTGTTTCAGCTATAGACAACCTAGTCAAAGGTGCTTCGGGTCAGGCGGTACAGAATATGAATATTATGTTTGATTTGCCTGAAACTATAGGGTTGATATAGTTGACTACATAGACATAGAAACAGAGGAAATTAATAAATGCTTCCAAATGGATTTAAAGTTGGCGGAATACGCAGTGGTTTGTCAAAAAAAGCAGGCAAAAAAGATTTAGCTCTTTTTATTTCACAATCTCCTGCGCATGCAGCTGGCATGTTTACTCAAAATGTTGCAAAAGCAGCGCCCGTGCTTATAGACATCGAGAGATTAAAAAAAGGTAATAGGTTTTTTGGCGTTATAGCAAATTCCGGTTGCGCGAATGCCTGTACGGGTACAAGAGGGGCGAAAGATGCCGAATATATGTGTTCGTCTGTAGAAAAAGCCTTTAATTTAAACGAAGAGTCAGTTTTGTGCGCTTCTACTGGCGTTATAGGTCAATACTTGAACATTTCAAAAAATAAATTTAAAGATAGTATCGATTTATTAAAAAATAGTCTTGGCGTATCTCCAAAATGCGAGGATGATGCTGCGCTTGCAATAATGACCACTGACACTTTTGTGAAAAAAACCTGTAGAAAAATGAAAGCATTGTTGCATGAAGACCTTGTAAATTTGGGTGTATCATACCTGCGCCCTTTACACACCCCCAAATTTACAAGGTCTTCATGCAACAATGCTTTCATTTATTTTGACCGATGCTGATATTGACGGCAAATCATTACAAAAAATATTAGAAAATTCTGTAGAAAAATCCTTTAATTGTGTGTCTGTTGATGGAGATACATCAACAAATGATACTGTTATAGTATTGGCAAATGGTCAGAGCAAAACAGGAAAATTGTCAAAAAATGATATGGCAAATTTTATAAAAGCGTTTGATGAGCTTACTTTAGARCTTGCAAAATCTATGGCTAGGGACGGAGAAGGCGCGACAAAGTTTGTAGAAATTGAAGTTAAAAATACTAAAACAAAAAATGATGCAAAACTTATAGCTTCTACAGTGGCTACGTCGCCTCTTTTTAAAACTGCAGTATTTGGCGCGGATGCAAACTGGGGCAGAGTTCTTGCCGCTGTTGGTAGAGCTGGAGTAAATTTTGACCTTGGAAAAGTTGATATATATATTGGCGGAGTGCATACTTTTAAAAACGGTTTTGCATTAAACTTTTCCGAACAAGCAGCAAAAAAAGCATTGCTTAAAAAAGAAATTAAAGTTATTGTAGATTTAAAAGCAGGCAAAGAATCAAGCAAATATTATACATGCGATTTTTCGTACGATTATGTGAAAATTAACGGCAATTACAGATCTTAAATAAAGCGGATCCCGCGCCATTAGTTCCTTTTTCAAACCCTGTCAATGCCTCTAGGCATTTGGCATTATTGCTTGTTTTGCAAAAAGGAAAATAAAAGCAACGTAGTAATTCCCCCTTTCTCTGCAAGGGGCGGAAGGCGTGCGCTGTCTCGTCTAGTGGTCAAAAGCTTGA
>JAIXNA010000040.1 GCA_020328135.1 Candidatus Endomicrobiellum dinenymphae | reverse complement strand
ACTTGACTCAACTTGACTCAACTTGAACTTAACTTGACTTGCCTTAACTTCACTCAACTTCACTTAAACTTAACTTGCCTTTAAAAAAGTCTATTATGTTATGAGATGCTACAATTAATTGCTAACACTTTTATTATTTTGTAGAATCATGCGAACTCGTTGTTATTGTTACAAAAAATTTGTAAAAAAGGCTGGTAAAATGGGTTGCTATGTGAACTGTTTGTTTTAATGCGGCAATAGTCGCGATGAAAAAGGCAGCGTTGAGGTTTTTTTGTACGGTCAAAAAAAGAAGTAGTTGTTTGAAAATGAATCGTGTGAGAGTTTTGCTGAGTGTGTGGATTTAATCAAAGAAATACGTAGTCAGTACGCGTTTGAAATTTGTTCAAACAAATTTTATGGAAATGGTAAGATGGCGCGGCTGTTAAGCAGAAGTGGAAAACAATGATAATTACTTTGATTTTTGCTTTTGTTATTTTTTGTTGCAACAGTAAAATTTTTGATAAATATATTTTCTAAGAAATTTAATGCTTATAGTCAGAGGATAGGATGAATTTGTTAGTTATAGGATCCGGCGGAAGAGAGCATGCAATATGTTGGCGTTTTGCAAAAAGTTCTAAAGTTGACAAAATATATTGCGCGCCGGGAAACAGTGGGATATCGCAAATTGCTGAGAGCGCAGATATTGCAGCGGATGATTTTGCTAAACTTGCAGACTTTGTTAAAGCAAATAAAATAGATTTTACTTTTGTAGGTCCTGAAGTTCCATTGTCTTTGGGAATAGTGGATTATTTTCAAACTAAAGGTTTAAAAATAGTAGGCCCCTCAAAAAATGCCGCTAGATTAGAATCAAGCAAAATATATTCTAAGGAATTTATGTTGAAATATGGCATTCCTACGGCGCGGTATAACAATTTTGCAAATGTTGGCGACGCTTTAAAATTTTTAGAAAGTTGGGAAGAAAATAAAAAAGTTGTAGTAAAAGCCGATGGACTTGCATCTGGTAAAGGCGTTTATGTGTGTAATGGCAGAGAAGATGCTAAAAATGCCGTTAAGCAGATGATGAGCGAAAAGGTTTTGGGCGATGCCGGAACAAGCGTAATTGTGGAAGAGTATATTAGCGGTCAAGAACTTTCGTATTTAATGTTTACAGACGGCGTGTCTTATTCTATGATGCCTGCCTCTCAGGATCATAAACGTATATACGATGGCAACCGAGGTCCAAATACCGGCGGTATGGGGGCATACGCTCCTGCTCCTTTGGCTACAGACAATGTGAGCAAAAAAGTTGATGCCATTGCTTGTAAAGTTATAGACGGTATAAAATCTGAACAACTTGACTATAAAGGCGTTTTATACATCGGCATAATTATGAACGACGACTCTCCGTATGTTTTGGAATTTAATTGTCGTTTTGGCGATCCTGAAACGCAAGCGGTTTTGCCGCTACTAGATACAGATTTAACCGATATTTGCATGGCAATTTTAAATCAAAAACTTTCAAATATAACGGTTAGTTGGAAAAAAGAGTTTTCGGTTTGCGTAGTGCTTGCGTCAGGCGGATACCCGGGAAGTTTTAAAAAAGGTTTTGAAATAAAAGGAATTGAAAATATAAATGACAAAAGTACAATGGTATTTCATGCCGGAACAAAATTTGAAAACGGCAAGTTTGTTACTTCCGGCGGCAGGGTGTTGGGCATTACTTCAGTAGCAAACAACATAAAAGATGCTATAGATAAAGTTTATGTAAATGTTAAACTTATTTGCTTTGAGGACATGTACTATAGACGCGATATAGCATGGGAGAGCTTTAAATGAAAAGTAGAACCGATGTTGCAGTTATTGTTGGCTCAGGTTCAGATTTAGTTTTGATTAATGAAACTGTTAAGACATTGAAAGAGTTTGGATTGGCCTACAGTTTAAATATAGCTTCGGCTCATAGAGCCGCTCAACATTTAGAGCAATGCATTAAAGATGCAGAAAGCTTAAGGGTAAAAGTTTTTATAACTGCCGCGGGCATGTCTGCAGCGCTTCCCGGCGTTGTTGCTTCCAAGACAGTTCTTCCTGTTATAGGCGTTCCTGTTGAAGGCAAAAATCTTTCAAGTTTGGATTCTCTGTTTTCAATAGTTCAAATGCCAAAAGGCGCGCCTGTCGCAACGGTTGCAGTAGGTAAAGCGGGAGCTGTAAATGCGGCGATTTTAGCCGTACAGATTATAGCTGTAAGTGATGATAATTTAAAAGAAAAACTTAAAGTTTATAAAGTAAAAATGTCGGAAGCTGTGGTTGAAGAAGATTTGAAGCTCCAAAAAGATGGAATAGAAAAATATGTCGAGGGATTAAAAAAATAAAATGTCAAAAATTATACTTGATGCTAAAGCATTTCAAAACGCTGTAGATACGATTTCAAAAGAGATTTTTGAAGATAATCGAAATATAAGCGAGCTTGCAATTGTTGGAATACAAAATAAAGGCGTATTTTTGGCTAAAAGAATTCTTGCCATAGTTGCAAAGCTTGCTGGGATAGATAGAAAACAAATATCGTTTGGAACTTTAGATATTACGCTTCACAGAGATGATCTTGACGATTTTGGTTCTGATATGCCTATTATCAAGGATACTGTTATTCCCTTTGATATGAGTTGTAAAAATATAATTCTGATTGACGATGTTCTTTATACGGGTAGAACTGTAAGATCGGCTTTAGATGTTTTAATGGATTTTGGCAGACCAAAGTCCATTCAACTTGCGATTCTCGTTGACAGAGGTTTTCGCGAGCTTCCAATAGAAGCAAAGTACGTAGGGGTAAAATATAAAAGTGAAAAATTTATTAAAGTTGAATGTGAAGAAATGGATAAGATAGATAAAGTTACAGTTGCAAAATAATGGTACTACAGTCAAACCGCTTTAAGGCGCTCTGTTAAGTTTTAGCATCACTTTGTCATTTGCGAGACTTGCGACGTTTGCAAGTTGTGGTAATCTATACAACAACGATGCTAGATTGCTTCGTCGTTTCGTTTCTCGCAAAGACAGCGCAATTTAAAGCGGTTTGACTGTACAATAGGAGCGAGGATGTCTCTTAATCGCAAAGATTTACTTGGTCTTGAGCATTTTGACAAAAAAGATTTACAAACAGTTTTAGATTCGGTGAAACCGTTTAAAAGCCTTTTTACAAGATCTGTAAAAAAGGCTCCTACATTGATAGGCAAAACAGTAGTAACTTTATTCTATGAGCCATCCACGCGTACAAAAACTTCGTTTGAAATTGCTGCTAAAAGACTTTCTGCCGATGTTGTGAATGTCGTCGTAAATACTTCAAGTGTTGTAAAAGGCGAGAGTCTTATAGATACGGGCAAAACTCTTGAAGCAATGAAAGCAGATTATATAATCATCAGGCATTCTTTGGCAGGCGCGCCAGATATTCTTGCAAGAAATCTTAGCGCATCCATAATAAATGCCGGCGACGGATTCCACGAGCATCCTACTCAAGGGCTTCTTGATTTATATACTATGTATGAAAAAAAGAAGAAATTTGAAAGGCTAAAAGTGTTACTCGTCGGCGATATATTACATTCGCGAGTTGCGAAGTCAAACATATGGGCGCTAACAAAGATGGGCGCCGAAGTTGCCGTAGCTGGTCCTCCAACTTTAATTCCTATAGGTATTGAAAATTTGGGTGTGAAAGTGTATTACGATTTAGACGAAGCCGTTAAAAAAGCTGATGTGGTAAATATTTTAAGAATACAACTTGAGCGTCAGAAAGAAAATTTGTTTCCGTCGGTTCATGAATATGTCGAGCTTTATCAGCTGACGAAAGAAAGACTTGCGATGGCAAAGCCAGACGTATTAATTATGCATCCCGGCCCTATGAATAGAGGAATAGAAATCTCTTCTGATGTTGCCGATAGTCCGAATGCTGTAATTAACGAACAAGTTACAAACGGGATAGCGGTAAGAATGGCGGTTTTATATCTTTTAAGCCCAAAGAGGAAAAATGCGTCTGCAAATTAAAAATATCAGAATAGTTAATCCGTCACAGAATAAAGATATTGAGGGCGATATTTTTATTGACAACGGTAAAATTGTATCGCAGTTTTCGGGCAGCGCAGATAAAATTATTGACGGTAAAGGCAAAATTGCTGTTCCTGGGCTTATCGATGTTCATTCTCATTTAAGAGAACCGGGACAAGAAGGCAAGGAGACTATTTATACAGGTACGCGCTCAGCTGCAAAAGGCGGTATAACAACTGTTTTTTGTATGCCAAACACCAAGCCTGTTATAGATAATGCTCCGACCGTTGAGTTTGTTCTTCTTAAAGCTCAAAAAGAAGGATTAGTTAATGTTTTTCCTGTAGGTTGCGCGACAAAAGGATCTCAAGGCGTAGAACTTTCAGAGATAGGAGTTCTTAAAAAAGCCGGAATTGTTGCAGTTAGCGATGATGGGTTGCCGGTATCGAATTCACAAATTATGCGTCGTACTTTGGAATATACAAAGATGTTTAAGCTCCCTGTTATTTCGCACAGTGAAGATAAAGAGTTAAGTAAAAATGGCGTTATGAATGAAGGGAAAAATTCTACAATTTTAGGTTTAAGGGGTATTCCAAAACAGGCGGAAGAAGTTATGGTAAGTCGTGATATAATGCTTGCAGAGCTTACAGGCGGATATTTACATATTGCTCATGTTTCAACTGCCGGGTCCGTGGGTTTAGTAAGACAGGCAAAGAAGAAAGGTATAAAAGTTACCGCAGAAACTTGCCCTCATTATTTTACTTTAACTGACGATGCTGTAAAAGTTTATGATGCAAATACAAAAATGAATCCTCCATTAAGGGAACAAAAAGATGTTGATGCAATAAAACAAGGTCTTGCAGATGGAACGATAGATTGTATAGCCACGGATCATGCGCCGCATACTCGCGAAGAAAAGAATAGAGAATTTGATTTAGCTCCGTTTGGTATCATTGGTTTTGAAACAATGTTAAGTCTTGTTTTAAACGAACTTGTGGATAAAAATGTTTTAAGCCTTTCAGACGCAATATCAAAAATGACTTCAAATCCCGCAAAGATTTTTAATCTTGTCGGCAGAGGATCTCTTATAGATGGAAATATTGCAGATATAACAATAATAGATCCAAAATATTCTTATGAGTTCAAGAAAGAAAATATAGTTTCAAAAAGTGAGAATTCGCCTTTTATAGGAAGGAAGTTTAAAGGCGGGGCTGTTATGACTATAGTGGCAGGCAATATAGTTTGGCAAGCGTAGTAGCGTTTGTCTTTTGAGTTTATACGTTGTTACGCAATGGCTCGCGCGCGTAAGCGCGTACGCGTTGCTGTTGCAAGCCTCGTCTAAATTCGAAACCCTTCGCGCTGAAATGCAAAGCGCAAGATTGCGCTAATTTCCCTTTCTTTGAAAGGGGTGGCAATACCAAAGGTATTACATGGGTATGAAAACGTGACAGCTTCCCAATTAAAGATTTTTGAGAGCAAACTCCGCCTCTGATGGGGATCGTTTGTTAATTTGTTGTCGTTTGGCAGCATTTATGAGGAGCAAGTGTCTATATCAAAAAGATTTGATAAAAGTTATAAAATAATTTCCAATAAAGAAATCTGCGACGGTTATTTTGAGTTAAAAATTAAAGCAGATGATATCTATAAACATTGTCTTCCGGGTCAGTTTTTTATGATTGGCGCGCCGGGCGTTTTTCTTCGTCGTCCTATAAGCGTTCATGACGTTAGTAAAAATACTTTAAGTTTTTTATATAAAGTTGTTGGTAAAGGTACAAAAAATTTGTCTTCAATACAATCAGGCGAACTGCAGCTTCTGGGACCTTTAGGCAAAGGGTATGATTTAGAAACTTATAAAAAATCAAATCACGTTATCGTTGCTGGCGGTACAGGAATAGCGTCAGTGTATTTTCTTGCTACTAAATTGAAAAAAAAAGGAATTTTGTATTATGGCGCGCGTTCAAAAAAAGATTTATTATGCGCTGACAAGTTTAAACAAATAGGTTGGAAAGTTGTTGTTTCTACCGAAGATGGTTCAAAAGGATATAAAGGTTATATCACCGATGTGTTGGCAGAAAAACTAAAAAAAAGCGACGTTATATTTGTTTGTGGTCCAACTCCAATGCTTAAAAAAGTTTTGCAGATTGCAAAATCAAAAAATGTAAAAGGGTTTGCATCGCTTGAAGAAAAAATGGCATGCGGCGTAGGAAACTGTCAAGGTTGCGCCGTAAAAATAAACGGTCAAATCAGAATGACATGTAAAGACGGTCCTGTTTTTAAAATTGAACAAGTGAAATTATAGATCTTGGGTATTACACCTCGCGATAAACGCGTGAAAGATGTAATATTTTGTCAGTTGTTGTAGCAGTTGCCCCGTTTTATTGCCCATGTCTTTCTCACTTTCCTCTTTGTCTTTTTTTTACCTCGCGCCTTGCGTGGTAGCAGCGCGACAAGCGCTAGATGGCGAGCGTGCTTGGGGTAGGGAGAGTTACCGGGATTAAAGGTTGGCAGGATGAGAGGCCGCCTCTCGTTGTAAATTTTTTTTCATGTGTTTGGTATAATGGCGGAGCTTAGACAATTTTATGAAACCTTGCAAATGCGGTTCAACAGAATTTGTTTCAAATCCAAATAGCTATGATGTTTTTGAGCTGGTTGTTGGTAAGTTGGAATTTATAAGAATGGAATTTGCGGATGAAGAAGAGGATATCTTTTGCCGGGAATGCGCTAAAAAAATAAAAATTAAATAGCAATGAAAAAATATTACTTAAGAAAAGAATTTACGCTGTATAATGGCGACTGTATTGATGTCTTAAAATCGTTGCCTGAAAATTCCGTAGATATGATATTTGCGGATCCTCCTTATTTTTTGTCAAATGGTTCTTTTACGTGTCATGCTGGCAGACGAGTAAGCGTGAAAAAAGGCGATTGGGACTTAGGCGACGGCGCGCAGAAAAATTTAAAATTTCACATCGAATGGTTAAAAGAATGTAAAAGAGTTTTAAAATTGAATGGCGCAATTTGGGTAAGCGGCACATATCATTCTATTTATCAGTGCGGCGTGGCTTTAGAAATCAATGAATATCATTTTTTAAACGATATAGCTTGGTTTAAGCCGAATGCAGCGCCTAATTTGAGTTGTCGTTTTTTTACCGCTAGTCACGAAACTTTAATTTGGGCGCGTAAAAATAAAAAAAGTAAACATATTTTTAATTACGATTTAATGAAAAACGGAAAGTGGCAAGAAGATTCCCTAAAAAAAAGTGGAATGCAGATGCGTAGCGTATGGTCAATTGGTACGCCAAAACCTTCTGAAAAACTATTTGGCAAACATCCAACGCAAAAGCCGTTAGATTTGCTTAAAAGAATAGTTTTGGCAAGAAAGAATAGTTTTGGCAAG